>JALSJK010000152.1 GCA_026989395.1 Methylomonas sp. | reverse complement strand
TTGAAGTGCATCTGCAATTAATTCCTTATTGTGATCAACTTGCATTTGTAGCAATTATTCTGGATATCACTGAACGCGTTAAAGCCCATGCCAAAATCAAGCAGCTTGCCTATAATGATCCTTTAACCGGCTTACCAAACCGGCGATTATTTCTGGACAGGTTGTCACAAGAAATTTCTGTCGCAAGGCGTCGTCAACATTATTGTGCCGTACTATTTCTGGATCTGGATAATTTTAAAGCACTAAATGATAACTTTGGCCATAGCGCTGGCGATATGTTACTCGAACAAATGGCCGGGCGTATGTCTGAACTACTTCGTAAGGAGGATACGGTTGCCAGACATGGGGGTGATGAGTTTGTTTTATTGTTGAAAGAACTCGGCAATGACCCTGATGCGGCTATTGAGCAGGCGCATATTGTCGCCAAAAAAATCCAAGATGCTCTTTCTTTACCTTATCTAATCGAAGGTCATCAACATTTTATCGGCGCCAGCATTGGAATCAGTTTGTTTCCAGAAAGTAATGATTCCACTGACAGCATTCTTAAACGGGCGGATATTGCCATGTACAAAGCCAAAGAAAATGGCCGAAAAGGTATCTGTTTTTTTCGAAACCCCGTTGTTCCAGAATCTATCGATTTTCTGAGTTGAGCAAAAGAGATCTATACTTCGCGCGGTCACGACTGCGGATTTCTAACAACTGAGTTTTTGCCGATAGCTGCGTTACTAAAACAGTTGCGTGCTTGAGTGCCTTGCTCTCGACAAAAATCAGTGCACTATAAATTCCGCATCCGTGGCCGCGCGAAGTATAGATTCAAATTCCTTATTACGACAGAATGTGTAAATTTTCAGATCGTATCTATACTTAAATACCATAACAAACAACGGTAACTAACATGGCAGGTATTTTAGAAGGTGTAGATCAGCGAACCCAGCTTGCAGGGCATAATCGCTTTGAATTATTATTGTTTAAACTCGCTGCTAAACAACTTTTTGGCATTAATGTTTTTAAGGTTCAAGAGGTTATCCAGTGTCCTCCTTTGACACAAATTCCAAAAGCACATTCTGTTGTTTGCGGTGTAGCACATTTGCGGGGTAGAACCATTCCAGTGCTGGATCTGTCGTTAGCAATTGGCCTGTCAGAGCTTAAAAGGGATGGCAGCAATTTTGTCATCGTGACTGAATACAACCGTACTGTTCAGGGTTTTATGGTTGAAAAAGTGGACAGGATTATTAATATCGGTTGGTCCACTGTCAAAGCGCCTCCAAAAGGTGCGGGAAGTGAAGGCTATTTAACCGCAGTTACCGAAGTGGATGATCAGTTGGTTGAAGTCATTGATGTCGAAAAAGTGATGAAGGAAGTGATTGGCGGTCAGGAAGATGTGTCAGAAGGGTTAATTGAAGAACAGGTGATTGCCAAGCAAGATCAAATATTAGTGGTCGATGATTCCTCAGTCGCTCGTAATCAAATCAAGCGGGTTTTGGAGCAAATGGGCGCTACGGTTACAACATTTAAGGATGGGCAGGAGGCTTGGAATCACTTAACAGAACTTTTGGAAGAAGGTATGGATGTACCCAGTCACTATACAATGATTATTTCTGATGTTGAAATGCCAGTGATGGATGGCTATACATTGGCGAGTAAAATAAAAAAAGATCCACGCTTAAGCGCTGTTTATCTGATTCTACATACTTCATTAAGTGGGGTTTTTAATACCGATATGGTTCAAAAAGTCGGGGCAAATCAGTTTCTTCCAAAGTTTTCCCCGGATGAATTAGCCCAGGCAGTTCAGGACAGAATGAAAGCTTTTCATGGGCAATAAACTAACATTGAGGTTTTCAATGTGACTTCTGAGGAATATCATGTTTTCCAGGAGTTTTTAAAGCAAAGCTGCGGTATTGTTTTAGGCCCAGAAAAACAATACCTGGTAAGAAGTCGATTAACACCCGTTTTAAAAGAATTTCATCTTAAATCTTTCAAAGATTTATTGCGGTTATTGAATAAACCCAGCATCCAATCAAAACGATTGATGATTCGGGTGATCGATGCCATGACAACCAATGAGACTTCTTGGTTTCGTGAAAAAGCACATTTTTTGGAGCTAGAAGAAGCAATTCTTCCTAGATTAATAACTAATCAATCCAGAAAGTTAAGAGTCTGGTCAGCCGCTTGTTCTACTGGACAGGAAGCCTATTCATTAAGTATTTGCATCGATCAATTTTTGAAACAACAGCCATCAGCGATCACTCAAGATATAGATATTATTGGAACGGATATTTCTGAGAACGCTATTAAAGTTGCGAAACAAGCGGAATATCCAGAGATGGCAATAACTCGGGGATTGGGAAAAGCTGCCAGGGCAGGTTTTTTTGATCAAATTCATGGTGGGTATAAATTAAAAACTGAAATTTCAAACAGAGCAAGATTTCAGCAATTCAATTTGTTAAAACCAATGACCGTGTTAGGTCAATTCGACATTATTTTTTGCCGAAATGTGTTTATTTATTTTTCAGAACAGATAAAAAAGGATATCTTGCGGAGAATGGCCGAAATTTTAAAACCGAAAGGAGTATTGTTTCTCGGTCGAACTGAAGCAATGCCCTCAGATTTGAAGGCTTTTCAAGTTATTGATGGCCATCATTGTCAGTATTACCAAAAAACCGATTAGTTAAGGAACGAAAATGAAATAACTTGGACAACTGGCTGTCTTTTTATCCGTCTTCTGCGTTGTAAAAATAGTTACATAGCTGGCTATGCGTCTATTTCTATGCCTTGAATGTGAATAAAATACGGCGCCAGTTGTCAAACTTATTCCGGGATGGTTCCTAAAAGGTGTTTTTTTGACACCTCCTCAAAGTACTGTTGAAAGTTATTGTAGAGCGGTAAATTTTTGCCACTTCTGTGTGATGTAATCGACATTTCTCAGCTCTCCATAACATCAATTTCTTTCTAAATTTATTTAACTCTTTGTTTTTTATTGTTTAAATCTATTGGCATAAGTTCTGCTTAAGTTTTATTAACTAAAACCAGCAAGCACATTATTATGGCAATTAATTTTGACAAAGCCCTTGGGCTTCATCCTCAAGCATTAATGTTACGTGAGAAACGAGCAGAGGTATTGGCATCTAATCTGGCCAATGCGGATACTCCAGGATATAAGGCGCGTGATATGGATTTTCAAGCAATATTAAAACAGCAATCCCAGACTAATTCCGGAATTTTGGAAACGACCCATAGCGGCCATTTGTTGCCGGATCAATATCAATTGAGTGGCGAATTATTGTATCGAACGCCACAACAGGCCTCTTTGGACGGAAATACTGTTGAGGATCAGATTGAACAAGCTAAATACGGAGAAAACGCAGTGCAATATCAAGCCAGTTTACGCTTTATCAACGGCCGTTTTTCAGGTTTGTTGAGCGCAATCAAAGGAGAATAATTCATGTCGTCATTTAATATTTTTAATATCGCTGGCAGTGGTATGAATGCTCAAAATTTAAGATTAAATTTGATAGCCAGTAATATTTCGAATGCTAATTCAGTCAGTAGCAGTATTGATGAGACCTATAAATCAAGACAACCGGTTTTTGCCGCGCAGTTGAAAGATATCATTGATCAAAAAAATAAAACCAGTGGTGTCGATATTCTGGGCGTTGTAGAAAGTCAGGCGCCTCCGGTGATGGAATATTCACCAAATCATCCAATGGCAAATGAACAAGGCTACATTTTCAAACCCAATGTTAATACCGTTGAAGAAATGGCCAACATGATGTCTGCATCTCGTTCTTATCAAAATAACGTTGAGGTATTGAATACCGCTAAGGAGCTGATGATGCAAACCTTGAGAATGGGACAATAGGAACAGTTATGGCAACAGATTTAATTAATTCATTAGAAGGACTGGGGTTGAAAACCACTGCCACAGAAGCGGCCAAACCAAAAAAAAATGATATGGGACAGGCCGATTTTCTGAAATTGATGACCACACAGTTAACTCATCAAAATCCAATGAAACCAATGGAAAATGGTGAATTTTTATCTCAGATGGCTCAGTTTGGTACGGTTTCCGGAATTCAGGATTTACAGACTTCTTTCAAGGATTTTGCGTCCTCAATCAGTTCTGATCAGGCTTTACAAGCTGCCAGCTTGGTTGGCAGAAATGTTTCTGCATTGACAGACAAAGGATTGCTTGGAGCGGGAGGGGAAATAAAAGGGGCGTTTGAATTACCTTCCAGTTCACCGACTGTGAGTGTCAAGATTTTAGATCCATACACGGGTGAAGTGATTAGAAATATGGATATGGGCGGGCATGCGAAAGGTAGAATTCCTTTTACCTGGGATGGTTTGAACGAAAATGGTGAAATGGCCAACCCCGGAGTTTACAAAATTCAGGTTGAAGCCCAAATTGATGGAAATAATACAGTTTTACCCACGGAAATTAATTCCCGTGTTGACAGTGTATCCATGGGTAGTGGCCAACAAGGCTTGCAAATTAACCTTTCAGGTGTTGGCAAGGTTAAATTTAACGATATTAAACAAATTTCTTAACTGGAGAGAATAACATGGCATTTACAACAGCGCTAAGTGGTCTTAATGCAGCGTCAAATAATTTAGCAGTTACCGGTAATAATATTGCCAACGCCAATACGGTGGGATTTAAAAGATCCCGTTCTGAATTTGCCGATGTCTATGCTTCCAGCATTGGTGGTGTCAGTAGTACTACTCCGGGGGCGGGTGTCAGAGTGACGAATGTTGCGCAACTATTTAATCAGGGGAATTTGCAGTTTACTGAAAATAGTCTGGATATTGCTATTAGTGGCGAGGGTTTTTTTACTTTAGCGGCAGCACCGAATGACCAAAACAATATTAGTTACTCACGTTCAGGTGAGTTCAAATTAAATAAAGAGGGTTATGTTGTTAATAACCAAGGTAAAGCACTTCTGGTATATAAGCCGAATGGTACACAAATTTCGGATGGTTTCAGTACTGGCGTAACCCAGCCCATTCAGATCAGTTCGATCCAGGGTTTGCCTGCAGCGACTGAAAAGGTGGAAATGAAAGTTAATCTTGATGCCAGTGAACCAGTGATAACTTTACCTTTTGATAAAGATGACCAGAATACCTATAACACTCAGACTTCTGCAACGTTGTATGATTCTTTTGGTACATCTCATACCTTGACCACTTATTTTGTTCAGCAAGGTGTGGTCGGCGGAAATCCAACATGGCGCGCTTATCATTCCATTGATGGCGATGCTGTGCCATTACAAAACGGCGATGCATACGGAGAGCTGGTTTTTGATGCTGATGGGCAGTTACAAACACCAGCTGACGGCGTTTTTGATTTATCTGATTACGCTATTCTTCCAGCTACAGGAGCGAAAGACCTGACGATCAATCAAATGAATTATTTTGGTTCCACTCAGGTAAAGGAAAAATTTAGTGTCAATGAGCTGACTCAAGATGGTTTGCCTGCCGGGAGGTTAACCGGGATGGATATTGATGACGAAGGGATAATTTTTGCCCGCTTCAGTAATGGCGGTTCGACAACGCTGGGTAAAATCGCCTTAACACGTTTTCCTAACCCTAATGGCTTGTCGAAAATGGGTGATACAACTTGGGGGCAAAGTGCCAATTCAGGAGAACCGATACCAGGTGAAGCAGGAGCCAATAATTTCGGGATTATTCAATCCGGCGCTCTGGAAGGGTCCAATGTTGATTTGGCTGCACAGTTAGTGAATTTGATTGTTGCCCAGCAAGCCTATCAGGCCAATGCGGAAACAATCACAACTGAAAATACCATTATTCAGACCATTCTGAATATCTAAATAAAGGAGTAAGGCCATGGATCGCAGTCTTTATATTGCCATGAGCGGGGCCAAGCAAACTTTGCTGGCCCAGTCGAATAATGCCAATAATCTGGCGAATAGTCAAACCACGGGTTTCAAGTCTGATTTTGAGCAATTTCGCAGCATGCCGGTATTTGGGCCGGGTTTTCCATCCCGGGTTTATGCGATGACTGAAAGGCCGGGTGTCGATTTGTCACCCGGAGTTCTTCAATCAACCGGACGCGAATTAGATGTCGCTGTGAATGGTGATGGCTGGATTGTAGTCCAAGGTAAGGACGGACAGGAAGCATACACTCGGGCGGGTGATTTGCGTATTTCTCCGGAAGGAATATTGCAAACCGGAGCCGGCCTTCAAATTCTTGGCGATGACGGTCCGTTAGCAATCCCGGAGGCTGCAAAAGTAGAAATCGGTCGGGATGGCAGTATCAGTATTATTCCTTTGGGCGATAATGCCTCAACTTTAGTGGGAGTGGGGCGGATCAAGTTGGTTAACCCCAATCCTGAAGATTTGGAAAAGCTGAATGACGGATTGCTGACACTGAAGCCGGGTACTCCGGCATTAGAAGCTGATGCCAATGTTGTATTGGTACAGGGAGCATTGGAAAGCAGTAATGTTAATGCAATTTCCGCAATGGTTGAAATGATTGAGCTGTCCAGAAACTTTGAGTTACAGGTTAAAGTGATGAAACAAGCCGATGAAAATAGCGGTGTGTCGGCAAAACTAATGCAGCTGGCATAGTCAGTGCTTGATTTAATCTAAATCATCAAGTGTCAAAAATCGGGAGATCAATATGACAGAACGAGCATTATGGGTAGCAAAAACCGGATTGGACGCCCAGCAAACCAGAATGGCGGTTATATCCAATAACCTTGCTAACGTGAATACCACGGGGTTCAAGAAAGGCAGAGCTATATTTGAGGATTTGCTTTACCAGAATGTCAGGCAGGTTGGTGCGCAGTCTTCACAAGATACTGAGTTGCCAACCGGCTTGCAATTAGGCTCTGGGGTAAGAGTAGTTGCTACTGAAAAATTGCACAAACAGGGCAATCTTTTACAGACTGAAAATCCGCTGGATGTGGCAATCAGCGGTAAAGGTTTTCTGCAAATTTTAATGCCTAATGGCGATATTAATTACACCCGCGATGGGTCATTAAAATTAAATGCAGAAGGCCAGCTTGTGACTTCAGGCGGGTTAACATTGGAGCCGGCAATTGTTGTGCCACCTGATGCCATCAGCATCACAATAGGCAGGGACGGGGTGGTTTCTGCTTTACAACCTGGTAATCCAGAGGCTGTTCAGTTAGGGCAGATAGAACTTGCTGATTTTATTAACCCGGCAGGTTTGGATCCTTTAGGTGAAAACTTGTTTCGTGAATCGGTAGCCAGTGGTGCCCCTAACGTGGGTATTCCAGGAGCCAATGAATTTGGATCAATTTTTCAGGGTTCATTAGAGACTTCCAATGTCAATGTAGTTGAAGAGCTGGTTAATATGATTGAAACCCAGAGAGCTTATGAAATGAATTCAAAGGCAATTTCTACCACCGATCAAATGTTGTCTTTTATAACCCAGCAGCTTTAATTAAGTTAATGCGAAAATTAACAGCAGTTTTTTCGATTTTGACAGCTTTGTTTTTGGGAGGGTGTGAAACCTTGCCAAAATCAGATCCGGCTTTTGCGCCGGTACCGCCGCCAGAACGACCCAAGCCAACTTATAATACCGGTTCGATTTTTATGTCAGGCTATGATATTCGTTTATTTGAGGATCAAATTGCCCGCCGGGTTGGTGATGTTTTAACGGTTCGATTGAATGAAAGAACCCAGGCGAAAAAAGATGCCGATATTGAAGTCAGCAAAAATACCGATATTACTGTTGAAGCGCCGACTTTATGGGGAGTGGCGTCACAAACTATTCTCGGTAACAGTATGGAAACCCGGGTTAAAGCCAACCGGAAATCTGATGGGGCCGGGAAGGCAAATCAAAGTAATACCTTTACGGGTGATATTTCGGTAACTGTATATCGGGTTTTGGCCAATGGTAATTTAATGGTTCGGGGCGAAAAGAGAATGACCTTGAATCAAGGCAGTGAATATGTCCGAATTTCCGGTATCGTAAGGCCTATCGATATTGGCGCGGATAATGTTGTATTGTCCAATAAAGTTGCCAATGCCACGATCATGTATACCGGCGATGGTGCAGTGGCGGACGCCAGTAAGCTAGGCTGGTTTAATCGAATTCTGAACCATTGGCTGTTTCCTTTCTGATGATGAATTTAAGAAGTTTCAGCATCGTTGTTTTGTTCTTGGCCATCAGTTTTTCCGCTCAGGCTGAAAGAATCAAGGATATTGCCAGTATTTATGGCGTTCGTTCCAATCAGCTGGTTGGTTATGGTTTGGTTGTTGGCTTGAATAAAAGTGGCGATAAAACCAAATTTACTGGACAATCATTACGGTCAATGATGGCTCGGTTAGGCATTAATTTGCCGCCTGGCATTGATCCAAAATCAAAAAATATTGCTGCTGTGGCAGTTCATGCTGATTTACCGCCATTTTCCAAACCAGGTCAAACGATTGATGTCACCGTCTCATCCATTGGCGATGCAAAAAGTCTGCGAGGTGGTTCGCTGTTGATGACGCCTTTGAAAGGAGCCGATGGGCAAATTTATGCGATTGCTCAAGGGAATTTGGTTGTTGGTGGTTTAAGCGCCTCAGGTGCCGATGGTTCCAGTTTGACGGTTAATAATCCATCAGTGGGACGAATTGCCGGTGGCGCGACAGTCGAAAGAAGTGTGCCATCACCATTTTCCCAGCATAATGAATTAATTTTTAATTTACACAGCCCGGATTTTACAACGGCCAACAGAATGGCTGAGGCTATTAATCGTATCTTGGGGGCAAATGCTGCTAATGCGATTGATGCGACTTCAGTTAGAGTCGGTGCGCCTCGTGATGTTTCCCAACGTGTTACGTTCGTCTCAATGATAGAAAACATCAATGTTTCACCTGATGATGCGCCTGCAAGAATCATTGTCAATTCCAGAACCGGAACGGTAGTGATTAACAACAAAGTCAGAGTTCAGCCGGTCGCTGTTTCTCATGGTAGTTTAACGGTGACTATTTCCGAGAATCCGCAGGTCAGTCAACCAAACGTGCTGGCAGATGGTGCGACTGTTGTAACACCGCAATCCGATATCAAGGTCGAGGAAGAAAAACCCCATATGTTTGTTTTTAATCCCGGTGTAGATCTTAATGAAATTGTTGATGCGGTCAATCGTGTCGGGGCTGCGCCCAGTGATCTGGTTGCTATTTTGGAAGCTTTAAAGGCAGCAGGGGCGCTTCGGGCAGAATTGATTATTATTTAGCGGGAAATGGCAATGAATATTAATCATGCGGATGTTTATACAGATTTTAACGGGCTGGCAAAATTAAAGACAGAAGCTAAGAAAGATTCTCAGGAAGCGTTAAAAGAAGTCGCTAAGCAATTTGAATCTATTTTTATAAATCTGGCTTTAAAGAGTATGCGTGATGCGAAATTGTCCGATGGCATTCTGGATAGTGATCAAAGCCAGTTTTTTCAGGAAATGTACGATCAGCAGTTATCTGTTCACCTTTCAGGTGATCCTGGTATTGGACTGGCTGATTTAATTGTCAGGCAGTTAAGTAAAGGCGGCAAGGACGTAGATTTACAAGGAACAGATTTAAATGCTTATCGAAGTAATTATGTCAAGTCACAAAATGGCAAAAGCGACTTGGTAAAATCGATCACAGAATTAAAGTCTGAAACGGCTGTGCCGATTACCTCAGTAGCACAATTTGTTAAGCAACTTTGGCCTTATGCCCAACAAGCTGCTAGTGAAATTGGAGTAGAGCCTAAAGTATTAATGGCTCAGGCGGCTTTAGAAACTGGTTGGGGCAAGTTTGTTATTAACAAGTCTGACGGGCAAAGTAGTTTTAACTTATTCAATATCAAAGCTGATAAAGCATGGCAAGGTGAAAAAACCATTGAAACAACGCTGGAATTTGAGCAAGGCATAGGCAAAAAAGTGCAAGCTGGTTTTAGAGTTTATGACTCTTTTCAGCAAAGCTTCCAGGATTATGTACAATTTCTTAAAAATAATCCTCGCTATCGTGATGCTTTAAAACAGACTGAAAATCCTGAATCTTATGTGAAAGCTTTGCAGCAGGCAGGCTATGCGACTGATCCGGAATATGCTGAAAAAATTATGCGGCTTTATCATGATAAAGCTTTAGAAAAATATCAGCCAACAGAGATACTAGCGAGTAATGAAGATGGAGAATAAGCTATGACAATAGGAATTTTGGGTACCGCAGTTTCTGGATTAAAGGCTTTCCAACGGTCACTAGAAACGACTAGTAATAATATCTCCAATGTAAATACTGAGGGTTACAGTCGGCAAAGGGTAGAATTGGCAACCAAGCCATCACAGTATACTGGCTCTGGGTATGTGGGCAACGGGGTTAATGTTGCCAATATAACCCGAAGTTATGATCAGTTTGTGACCAATCAAGTGCGATCCAGTCTGGCAACATTTGGGGAAATGAATGAATTTCACAAGTTGGCTTCGCAAGTCGATAATATTTTGGCCGATGAAACCACGGGAATGGCGCCGGCGATAAAATCTTTTTTTAATGCCGCTAATGATGTTGCTAGTGATCCCGCTTCTGTTCCTGCTCGTCAGGTATTAATATCAGAAGCCAACCTGGTTAGTGAGCAATTCAAAAGTATTAATGCCCGGTTTTCTGAAATCAGGGAAGGCGTTAATAAAAGTCTGTCGTTAACAGTCAAGGATATCAATACCCTGGCAACAGGAATTGCTGATTTGAATAAACGTATTGTTGCTGATATTGGTCGCACATCGGGGAAACAATTGCCCAATAACTTGATGGACGAAAGAGATGTATTGATTGCCAAAGTGGCAGAAAAGGTTGATGTTTCTATTGTGCCCCAGTCGGATGGCTCACTGAGTGTATTTATTGGAAAAGGGCAGCCTTTGGTTTTGTCGGATACGACCACTACTTTATCCTTGGCTGGATCAGAAAAAGATCCTGCTTATTTGAATATTTTTATTGATGGTCAAAATGCTAGTCGGGAAATTACCGGTGGCGAATTGAAAGGAATGCTCAGATTTCGTGATGAAGTGTTGGATCCAGCGCAGCAGCAACTTGGTTTAGTTGCGGCAGGTTTGGCAGTCGAATTTAATACTGTACATAAAACCGGTTTTGATCTGGATGGAAATGCAGGAGTGGATTTATTCAGCTTTGGTGCTACGCCAATAGAAACTAGGAAACTGGGAACTGCGGCAGGTGCAGTCACAGCAAATTATCAAGCATCGGTCGCAGCCTTAAGCGCCAGTGATTATCAGCTCGATTACAATGGTACGGATTATACGTTAACCCGATTATCAGACAATTCAACAACCACGTTTACGGCAGGTGGTACGACGACCATAGCTGCCCCGGGTTTTGATATTGCAACAAGCGGTATGGTAGCGGGTTCCAGTTTTTTTATTCGACCAACTTTTAATGCTGCAAAAAATACTGACGTAGTTATTAGTGATCCCAGAAAAATAGCTGCTTCTGAAACTGCAACAACGATTCCAGGTGATAATAAAGTTGCCTTGAAATTTGCTGGTTTGGAAAGCCAGACGGTTCTAAATTCAGGAACAGACACGATTACTGACACTTATGGCCAATTGATTTCTGATGTCGGATCTTTAACTTATTCTGCCAAGGTCGGTAGATCTGCTCAGGAAACCTTGCTGAATCAGGCGCAGGAAGCTAGAGAGAATGTTGCCGGAGTAAATCTGGATGAAGAAGCGGCAAATCTGATCAAATTTCAAAATTCATATCAGGCTGCTGCACAGGCTGTTGCTGTAGCCAGTTCACTGTTTGATACCTTAATTGGGGCGGTAAGATAATATGCGAGTTTCTACTTCCTGGGTACAGCAATCGGGTACTAGTGCATTATTAAAGCAGCAAGCAACACTGAATCAGACTCAATTGAAATTAGGTTCAGGTAAAAAAATTCTGAGTCCATCGGAAGACCCCAGGGCCGCAGTTAAGATTGTTGATTTTAAAGAGAAAATAAAGCAGACTGAGCAATTCCAGGAAAATATAAATACTGCACGACAACGATTGTCTTTGGAAGAAACGACTATCCAAAATATTATTGAAAGTGTTCATCGGGTTAAGGAATTGGGTGTGCAAGGGATGAATGATGTTAATTCACTGAATAACAGGAAGGCGATTGCCGCCGAACTGGATCAATTAAACCAGCAAATACTCAGTATGGCGAATACCAAAAATTCCAATGGGGAATACTTGTTTGCCGGATTTTTGAGTGACCAGATCCCTTTTGTCGAACAGACGCCAGCAACGACTCCGGCAACCTTCAATTATGCAGGCGATGGAAGTCAAAGGCAGATACAAATCGGTCCTGACCGAACTATTGCTGATGGTAATCCCGGTGAGGACGTTTTTGGTACTTCAGGGACGGATAGTTTGTTTGAAATTATTGATGAGTTGTCTGCCGGAATGAAAAGTAATAATCCGCCTTTATCGGCGCTGGATAAATTAGATACTTCTTTAGAGAAAGTTTTGTCAGTTCAGGCGACCATTGGCGCAAGATTACATGCAATGGATCGGCAACAAAATCTGAATGAAGATACTATTTTAAATATGAAAACCGTGCTATCCGAAACAGAAGATCTGGATTATGCAGAAGCAATCAGTAAATTTAATTTACAAAATGTCGCTTTGCAAGCTGCACAGCAGGCTTATACAAAAGTGCAAGGCTTGTCGTTGTTTAATTATCTGTGAGGACTTTGCCTATTGATTGCCGGTGTTCAACAGATCAGCAATGTGGCTTAGTTTTCTCCCCAAATCAAGAACTAATTGTTGCTGTTTTGAATCAATTAGCAAGCCATCATCAGAAAAAGCCTTGATCGCTTGGGGAATAGCAATTTGGTCGGGAATAACGGTGACACCAATATTAGACAACAGCATTCTCAAAAAAACCAAGCCACGTATTCCGCCCAGTGCTCCAGGGGAGGTTGCCATGATGGCGGCAATTTTACCTTTATAAGCAACCAGTGGTGTTTCATCTTCAGATTCTGCCCGGGATGCCCAATCAATGACGTTTTTTAACAGAGGGCTGAAGGCACTGTTATATTCAGGAGATGCAATTAAAAAAGCATCATGTTGTATCAGCATATTTTTGAATTCTCGGGCTTTATCTGGCATTCCCTGTTCAGATTCCAGATCTTGATTGAAGATTGGCATCGGATAATCTGCTAGATCTACAAAAGTAATTTCCGCGCCAGAGTTTTTTGCGCCGGAAGCAGCAATTTTTACAAGTTTTTTATTGAATGAGTGTTTTCTGCTGCTGCCAGCAAAAGCAAGAATTTTTGACATAGCTTTCTCCTAGTGGTGTAGTGGGTAGTCTATTCTGCCCACGCGTTTATCGCAAAGCTTTTACCGGTTCTAGGTAAAATCCACATTTGATATAGAGAAACAAACCAAGTAATTGCTGAGCATAAACTATAGCCAACTCCGGATAAAATTGTCAGCCATGCAAAGTTAGGTGACATTTTGGTTAGCCACCAGGAAAAAACATCAATAATCAGGAAAAGAAAAGGCATAAAAATGATAGTAATTTTTAACCATGTCTTAATTTTTACGGCAAGACTAAAAATCAGTCCATTGAAAAAAAAGATGAATGAGATGGCAAAAATATGGATATGAGAAATTCGTGTCAAGGTAGTGGTCGAAGCGCCTTTATTCGTCGTAGCAACCTTTTTGACATTTTCGTAGCGAGTGAAATCAGGCAAACCTGGAATGACGCTGTGGCATGAAATACAATTGCTATAAAAAATATCTTTAATTTTTGTTTGCCATTGATTTTTGGGGGCACCGGCCCGAACCCATTTGATGATTTCCAGCTTATCAGCTTCTGATGCTTTGTCCCGCATTGAGCCATTGAGTTTGGTTTCAATCTTGCTATTTGCCGGATCACCATGATAACTGTATACGATGTCATCAACTGATAATCCCAGTTTACCATCAGCCATGCCATGTGTGGTAAGAATTTGAGCGCTGGCTAATATGGCTCCAAGTCCAACTGCTAATAAGTAGCCACTGAAAAGACTTTTAATTGTGTTATTCAAGCTAGGTAGATTTAACCAGCTTAGATCAGTTTTTTGTTTGTCGTTGCTCATGATTTTCTAAATTGAATGCGTGAATTGTTTTATTATTGCAAATACCTGAGAATATTAGTCAAGTATAATAACCGGGGATTTTCAAAAATTCAGGGAATTAAAGAAATTTTTTGTTTAGGATGAGAATGCAAAAATATGGCTCGTAGTAAGAGTAGCCATCAATGGCTCCAGGAACATTTTAGGGATGAGTTTGTCAAAAAAGCTCATGAACAAGGATGGCGATCGCGTGCCGTTTTTAAGCTTCAGGAAATTCAGGAAAAAGACCGGTTGATAAAACCGGGTATGAATATTCTTGATTTAGGCGCAGCGCCTGGAGGGTGGTCTCAGTATGCGCGAAAATTAATTGGGGCTAATGATAAGGTTTTTGCTCTGGATATCTTGCCAATAGAACCCTTAGAGGGAGTTGAGTTTATTCAGGGTGATTTTAGGGAAGATGAGATCTTAACTCGAATAATTGAGCGATTAGGTGATCGAACAATAAATCTGGTTTTGTCCGATATGGCGCCAAATATCACAGGAAATAAAGCCATAGATCAGCCCGGTTCGATGTATTTGGCCGAATTGGCTTTGGATATGGCCAGGCAGGTACTTGAACGTAATGGAAATTTCCTTGTCAAACTATTTCAAGGGCAAGGGAGTGATGATTTTTTGGGAGAGGTGCGTAGAAATTTTTCTAAGGTATTGATTAGAAAGCCGAAGGCGTCTCGATCAAGAAGTAACGAAGTGTATGTTTTAGCTAAGGGATTTAAATAGCGAGAAACAATCTAACTATGCTAAATTTATAAGTAAAGCCTAGTTTATAACACAAAACAGGTAAAATTGCCGGTCAGGTTTAGTATTTCCTGATACAATTTTACAAGTATTTAAAAAAATGACCGTTCCGGTCGGGAGCGAATAGCTTGAACGATATGGTAAAAAACATAATTCTCTGGGTAGTTATTGCCGTTGTACTAATGTCTTTATTTAATAGCTTTGGTACGCGAGGTGGTAGACCAGATTCAACAATATCTTATACGCAATTTATTGATTCAGTAAAAGCGGGGCAGATTCAACAGGTTATCATTGATGACAAGGTCATCAAAGGTAAAACGCAAGGTGGAGAGCGTTTTAAAACTTACGCCCCTGATGACCCTCATTTGGTTGATGATTTATTAGCAAATGGCGTTGATATCAAAGCAAGGGAGCCTGAACAGCAATCAATGTTCATGCAAATCTTTATTTCCTGGTTTCCAATGCTGTTACTGATCGGCGTATGGGTGTTTTTCATGCGGCAAATGCAAGGTGGTGGTGCAAGTGGTCGAGGCGGAGCCATGGGTTTTGGCAAAAGCAAAGCTAAATTGCTAGAAGAAGACCAGATTAAAGTCACTTTTGCTGATGTGGCAGGTGTGGAAGAGGCCAAGGAAGAAGTGGAAGAAATGGTAGATTTTCTTAAAGATCCAGCCAAATATCAGAAGCTTGGCGGTAAAATTCCGCGTGGCGCACTAATGGTGGGTCCGCCTGGAACAGGTAAAACATTATTGGCGCGTGCGATTGCAGGTGAGGCCAAAGTGCCTTTTTTCTCGATTTCTGGTTCTGATTTCGTTGAAATGTTCGTCGGTGTTGGAGCCTCAAGAGTTCGTGATATGTTTGAGCAAGCCAAAAAACATGCGCCATGCATTATCTTTATTGATGAAATTGATGCTGTTGGACGCCAGCGTGGCGCTGGTTTAGGCGGCGGCCATGATGAGCGGGAGCAGACTCTGAATCAGTTGTTGGTTGAGATGGATGGTTTTGAAGGTAATGAAGGCATTATTGTAATTGCCGCAACCAACCGTCCCGATGTTTTGGATAAAGCATTATTACGTCCAGGCCGATTTGATCGGCAGGTGACAGTTGGTCTTCCTGATATTCGAGGTCGTGAGCAGATTTTGAAGGTGCATTTAAAGAAAGTACCTACAGATGATGATGTGATAATAAAGTATATTGCCCAAGGAACGCCTGGTTTTTCAGGTGCCGATTTGGCTAACCTGGTTAATGAGGCGGCACTGTTTGCAGCCAGAAATGATAAGCGTATGGTAACCATGGCGCACCTCGAAAAAGCAAAGGATAAATTGATCATGGGCGCTGAACGTCGCTCAATGGTCATGAGTGAAAAGGAAAAGAAAATGACCGCATATCACGAAGCGGGTCATGCCATAGTTGGTAGATTGGTTCCTGATCACGATCCTGTTTACAAGGTCAGTATTATGCCTCGTGGACGAGCGCTGGGTGTCACTATGTTTTTACCCGAAAAGGACGAATACAGTGCCAGTAAACGCAAGTTGGATAGCATGATTTCAAGTTTGTATGGTGGTCGAATTGCTGAAAATATGATTTTCGGATGGGAAGAAGTCAGCACAGGTGCTTCAAACGATATTGAAAGAGCTACTGAGTTAGCTAGAAATATGGTAACGAAATGGGGTTTATCGCAACGCCTTGGTCCATTAGCCTATAGTGAAGAAGAAGGTGAGGTGTTCCTTGGCCGCTCGGTAACTCAGCATAAATCAGTAGCTGAAGAAACTGCTCATACGATTGATGAAGAAATTCGGTCAATTATCGATAGAAATTATGAGCGGGCCGAAAAAATCTTGAAAGACAATGAGGATATTCTGCATGCAATGGCTGATGCTTTGATGAAATATGAAACCATTGATAAATATCAAATTGATGATTTAATGGCTCGTAAGCCTGTCAGGGAGCCGCAGGGTTGGGATGATACACCGCAGCCTCCTAAAGGTGGTGAAGGTGTTGAGGTTCATGTTGAAGAAAAGGATAAAAAGTCTGGCCCTTCAATTGATGGGGCAGCCGAACAACATTAGTATTGTTCAATTAAAGATAAAAAGGAGAGTCATGTAAATGTCTCTCCTTTTTTTTGTTATCTAATACTATATTTAACTGGATATATCTTTATAAACAGGGTAATAAAAAATGACAAAAAAATATTTTGGTACTGATGGTATTCGTGGCAAGGTAGGGGATTATCCAATCACTGCTGATTTTCTTTTGAAGTTAGGGTGGGCTACTGGAAGGGTGTTTGCCGAAGAAGGGCATGGATTTGTATTAGTTGGTAAAGATACCCGTATTTCTGGGTATATGTTTGAATCTGCACTTGAAGCCGGTTTGGCGTCAGCAGGAGTTGATACGCATTTGCTTGGGCCAATGCCAACTCCGGGGATTGCATATTTAACACGTACTCTCAGGGCTAAAGCGGGGATCGTTATCAGTGCCTCACATAATCCATATTACGATAATGGCATTAAGTTTTTTTCTGTGCAAGGTGCAAAATTACCGGATGAACTGGAACATAAGATAGAAAAGTACCTCGATATGCCGCTGACGACGGTGCAGTCATCTAAATTAGGGAAAGCGAAAAGACTGGAGGATGCCGCTGGTCGATATATCGAGTTTTGTAAGGCTACAATTCCTTCCTGGTTTGATTTTAAAGGGATGAGGATTGTGGTTGACTGTGCAAATGGCTCGACTTACCACATTGCACCGCATGTTTTTAGCGAAATTGGCGCTGAAGTCATTACGATTGGAGATGAGCCTGATGGTTTGAATATTAATGAAAATTGTGGAGCGACGAGTCTTGATAGGCTGGTGGCGGCGGTATTAGAGTCTCGTGCGGATTTTGGCATTGCTTTGGATGGTGATGGAGACAGGGTAATGATGGTAGATCAAAATGGAGAAATAGTTGATGGTGATGAATTGATTTATATCATTGCTAAATCCAGACAGCAGAGAAATCAAATGACGGGTCCAGTAGTTGGAACCTTAATGAGTAATTTAGGTATGGAACATGCTTTAAAAAAACTGGATATTGAATTGCTTCGTGCCAAAGTAGGCGATCGATATGTCATGGAGCTGTTGTCGAAGCACAGTGGGATACTTGGTGGTGAAAATTCTGGCCATATTATTTGTCTTGATAGAACTACAACGGGAGATGGTATTGTTTCTGCTTTGCAGGTAATGGCGGAAATTCTTTCTACCGAGAAATCATTAGCGGAGTTGAAATCGGATATGGAAAAGTATCCGCAAGTGTTGGTCAATGTTAAAGTAGATAAAAAAGTTGATTTAGATAGTCTAGAGGCAGTTCAAAAAGCAGTAAAAGCAGTTGAAAAACTATTGGGCGATACTGGGCGTGTGCTATTAAGGGCTTCAGGAACGGAGCCGCTAGTGAGAGTGATGGTTGAGGGTGTTGATGAGGATGTTGTCAATAATTGCGCCCATTCTTTAGCAGAAGATGTGCGCAAAGCAATAGCTGCTTGAGTTTTCGGCCATATATTTATAGAATACCCTGTTTTGATTGGAGAGAAGCATGCGTCGGTCACTGGTCGTTGGAAATTGGAAAATGAATGGAACGCTTGCAAGTGCGAAATCACTTGCGGAAGCCATTGTTTCGGGTATCGAAAATACCAATGCAGATATTGCAGTTTGTCCTCCTTTTGTCTATTTACGAGATATAGATCAAATTCTACAGGGTTCACATTTAAAATTTGGTTCCCAAAATGTTGCAGATCAGGAGTCGGGAGCATATACAGGTGAGATTTCAGCGAGTATGTTGAAAGATATCAATTGTACTTATGCTATTGTCGGCCACTCTGAACGTCGTAGTTATTATGGTGACACTAATGAATCTGTAGCAGAGCGATTTTCTCAAGCTTTAAGTCAAGGCATTATTCCTATTCTTTGCGTGGGAGAAACGCTGGAGCAGCGCGAACAAGAAAAAACTTTCCAGGTCGTGGACGCACAGCTGGATGCAGTGATTAATTTAGCAGGTATTGCCAGTTTCGAAAAAGCCGTTATAGCTTATGAGCCGGTATGGGCTATTGGAACGGGAAAAACAGCAAGTGATGAGCAGGCTCAAGAAGTTCATCAATATATTCGGCAACAAATTGCAAAGCGTGATCAGAGTATTGCAGATAAAATCCAAATTTTATATGGGGGCAGTGTTAAGCCCGATAATGCAAAAGGGTTATTCGCCATGGCAGATATAGATGGTGGTTTAATCGGCGGTGCTTCGTTAGATGCCGAGTCTTTTCTAAAGATTTACAATTCAATTTAAACTTCAGTTTTATGTATCAAATTATTATTGTTATCCACGTGCTGGTTGGTTTGGCTGTTATTGCTTTAGTGTTAATGCAGCAAGGACGTGGAGCTGATGCCGGGGCCGCATTCGGAAGCGGTTCAGCCGGGTCAGTTTTTGGAGCCCAAGGCTCAGCTTCTTTTTTGTCCAGGGCAACTGCAATTTTTGCATTCGTTTTTTTCTCAACCAGTTTAGGTTTGGCAGTGTTAGGAGGGCAGCTTGGTGAGGGAAAAACTAAAGATGTCATTATGGATGAGCCGGAAATTGAACAGGTGATTCCTGATATTGATATTCCAGTGATTCCGGATGAAGAGCCAATGCGTGTTCCGTCAATTTCAGAACAGAAATCATTGCAGGAAGATATTTCTGGGCAAAGTTTAGGAGCTGAAAATGCTCAAAGCCCAGGAAAAACAGACGCAGTAAAAAGGCTATTGCCAGAGGGAGCTGAACCTCAAAGACAGGTTGAACCTGAAAAGATTTTACCTGGTTCCTCTGAATAAAAGTAGAATTTGCCGATGTGGTGGAATTGGTAGACACGCTATCTTGAGGGGGTAGTGACGAAAGTCGTGCCGGTTCAAGTCCGGCCATCGGCACCATTTTGAAATTTAGCTGAAAAAGCCAGTTTAATATGCTGGCTTTTTTCATGTTCTTTCCTGCAAGCAAAATTTATGGATTAATTTGGTTGCATTTAAGAGATCAGAAATAGTATGCTCGGGTAAGATCTTATATCATTATTTGTTTTCTTCTTATCTAAGTTATACTATCCGGATAATTTAATAATGGTTATATAATTGAAATTTTAGAACTGGGTCTTAAATCAAAAGACTCCTTTGCAAGTCAATTAAGCCCTACAAACTTATTCTATGGAGTATTAAATGATTAAAACAACGAGCTTGCTATTAGGCTTATTGATGGTTTCTGGCATATGTTTAGCAGAATTAAAGATTGGTTTTGTCAATGTGCCCAAGGTGATGGAGAAAGCTCCCCAAGCTGAAAAAGCAAAAAAGCGATTAGAAAAAGAATTTTCGCCTAGAGATAAACAATTAGTTGCCCAGCAAAAAGAAATCAAAAAATTAGAAGAGAAATTGGCGCGTGATGCATCTGTAATGGGGGAGTCTGAAAGACGAAAACTTGAACGTAAAATTGTCAGTAAAAAGAGAGAAGCTGCCCGTTCACAACAGGAATTCAGTGAAGATTTTAATCTAAGACGAAATGAAGAATTAGGGAAGTTACAGCGTCGAATTTATGAGGCTGTTAAGGCATTAGCCAAAGAAGGCAATTATGACTTGTTATTAACTGATGGTGTAATCCATGCTAGTGATAAAGTTGATGTCACTACTGAGGTTCAAAAGAAATTATCAGCAATGCCTTGAAAAATAAAGTAACTATAAAAATTACAACATTGCCAGAAGGTAGAGCCATTGAAGCTGGATATTTTAGACATACAAGAATTTTTACCGCATCGTTATCCATTTCTTTTAGTTGATAAGGTTGTTGAATGCGAGCCTGGTGTCAGACTGTTAGCGGTAAAAAATGTAACTTACAACGAGCCTTTTTTTCAAGGGCATTTTCCTCATATGCCTGTGTTTCCAGGGGTCTTAATATTGGAAGCGCTCGCGCAAGCAACTGGGTTGTTGGCATCTGAAACTGCACCTGATGAATTAGGCAAGGGAATGACCTATTTTTTAGTTGGCATTGATAAAGCGAAATTTAAACGAACTGTTGGGCCTGGTGATCAGATTATGCTTGAAGCCCGTTTTTTGCGGAGCAAAAGAAATATTTGGGCGTTTGATTGTCGTGCGGAAGTAGACGGCGAATTTGTTGCCAGTGCAGAAATTCGCTGTGCTGCGGTGGTAGATTAGCTTTGATTGATAGTACAGCGATAATTGATCCGGCTGCAGACATAGCTGAAGATGTCACAATTGGTCCTTATACAGTCATCGGTCCGGAAGTTTTAATTAAGTCGGGTTCAGTTATTGGACCTCATGTTGTGATTAAGGGGCCCACGACGATTGGTTATGACAATACCATTTATCAATTTTCTTCTATTGGAGAGAATCCGCAAGACAAGAAATATGCTGATGAAGTGACGCGATTGGAATTAGGTGATAGGAATACCATCCGCGAATATTGCACTATGCATAGAGGGACAAAACAAGATAATAGTCTAACCAAGATTGGCCATGACAATTTGTTTATGGCTTACACTCATGTTGCTCATGATTGTGTTATTGGTAATCATGTCATTATGGCAAATGGCGCTTCATTAGCGGGTCATGTTCATGTTGATGATTTTGCGATATTAGGCGGCTTTACCTTGGTTCATCAATTTACCCAAATTGGTCAATTTAGTTTTTCAGCCATGGGAAGTGCAATAACCCAGGATATTCCGCCTTATGTCATGGTAGGTGGCCGACCGACTAGACCGCATGGTATAAACTCGGTTGGCTTGGAAAGAGACGGGGCGTCGCCTGAAGTGATCCAGCAGGTAAGAAAAGCATACAAAATACTCTACAAAACTAACCTTAGATTGGAAGATGCAATCGAAGAAATCGAAGACATGGCGGGCGATTGCAATGAACTTTCAAATATGGTTAGTTTTCTACGAAATGTTACCCGAGGTATTCTGCGTTAATTTTTTCTAAGTGGCTATTGGATTATGTGCAGGGCTTGATGAGGTAGGTCGAGGTTGTCTTGTTGGTCCGGTTGTGGCTGCTGCAGTTATTTTGGAGCCATCGAATAAAATCGAGGGTTTGACGGATTCAAAAAAATTAACACCAAAGCAACGCGAACAACTTTCAGTTCAGATTAAGAAAAATGCAATCGCTTGGGCAATTGGTAGGGCAGATGCCTCTGAAATTGATAAAATTAATATCTTGAATGCTTCTCTATTAGCAATGGCTCGTGCATTTTCAATGTTGTCAGTCAGACCTGAGTATGTTCGAGTTGATGGCACGTTTTTTCCTGAAATTGATTGTAAGGGCGAGGCTGTCATTCAAGGAGATAGCAAGTTTGCAGAAATTTCAGCTGCTTCGATTATAGCCAAGGTTTCACGGGATAATGAAATGGAAGCTTTGGATCAGTTTTATCAAGGATACTGTTTTTCACAGCATAAAGGTTATGCGACCAAATTGCATTTGAAAAAACTTACAGAACTTGGGTTAACGCGGCAACATCGAAAATCTTTTTCGCCAGTAAAAAAGATTTTTTCGGAAAAAAAGGATAATCCAATTTTCAGCAATAGTGTTGCGTCATAATTTTATTGTGTTGAGCGGTGGAATGTCCTTGGTAAGATATTCCGCAATGGCTTTATTACTCTATCCAATCATGGAGTCAAACTCATTTTGTCTCTATTCGGAATTATCAAACTTATAATATTGAGCCATGCAACCCAGTTTTGTTCATTTACGTTTGCATACTGAATTTTCACTTGTTGATGGCATCGTAAAAATCAAACCAATGATGGCAAAACTGGCCAGTAATGGAATGCCAGCCATTGCAGTTACTGACCAATCCAATCTGTTCTCTTTAGTCAAATTTTACCGCGCAGCCTGCGCAAATGGGATAAAGCCGATAATCGGCTCTGATGTTCTCATATATAATTCTGACGACATGACATTGCCATTTCGAATGACATTTCTTGTGCAAAACAAGAAGGGCTATACAACATTAACCGAGCTTATTTCACGTGCTTATCAAGAAGGACAGCATCAGGGAGTGCCAATGCTGAAAAAAGCATGGGTTGAGGAAAACAACCAGGGGCTGATTGCGTTATCAGGCGCTATGGAAGGAGAGGTTGGTAGATCATTAATACTGGATGATACTGATAAAGCAAAGGCAGCGGCAAAGCACTGGGCACAATTATTTGAAAATAATTATTATCTTGAGCTCCAGCGTGTTGGAAAGCCAGAAGAAGAACGATATATTCATGCCGCTATTGATTTGGCAATGTCTCTGGATTTGCCGGTGGTGGCAACGAATGATGTCAGGTTTATCAATCCGGAAGATTTTGCTGCCCATGAAGTGAGAGTGTGCATTAATCAAGGCAGGGTGCTGGATGATTCAAGAAGGCCAAAAAATTATACGGAACAACAGTTTCTTCGTACTGAAGAAGAAATGCTCAAACTGTTTTCAGATATCCCTGAAGCGCTTCAAAATACTGTGGAAATTGCACGCAGATGCAATCTAGAGCTTGGCTTGGGTGATAATTATTTACCCGATTTCCCCGTACCAGAAAATCTTACTCTGGATGAATATTTTGTCAATGTTTCCAAAAAAGGGCTGGAACAACGTTTGCAGGAATACCCGGCAACGGGAACGGGAACAGAGCAAGAAAAAAAACAAATCTATTATGACCGCCTTGATATGGAATTGCAGGTCATTACCCAAATGGGTTTCCCCGGGTATTTTTTGATTGTTGCAGATTTTATTCAATGGGCTAAATCAGAAAAAATTCCGGTAGGTCCAGGACGTGGTTCCGGTGCGGGATCACTGGTAGCTTATGCCTTGAAGATCACAGACCTTGATCCAATCGAATTTGATTTGCTTTTTGAGCGTTTTTTGAATCCGGAACGGGTGTCGATGCCGGATTTTGATGTTGATTTTTGTATGGATCGGCGTGATGAAGTCATTGATTATGTTGCGCGGCGCTATGGCCGTGAAAAGGTCTCCCAGATTATCACCTATGGATCTATGGCAGCTAAAGCGGTAGTTCGAGATGTAGGAAGAGTTCTTGGGCTTTCCTATGGTTTTGTAGACCGAATTGCAAAGCTAATTCCTTTTGAAATCGGGATGACTCTTGAAAAAGCATTAAAAGAGGCGCCAGAATTACAAACTTTGTACGAAACAGATGAGGAAGTAAAAAGTTTGCTGGATATGGCGCGCTCATTGGAGGGAACGGCCAGAAATGCAGGTAAACATGCTGGTGGAGTCGTTATAGCCCCGACAAAACTCACTGACTTCACGCCGCTATATTGTGAACAAGGTGGCGGAAATCTGGTTACCCAGTTTGATAAGGATGATGTAGAAGCGGTAGGTTTAGTTAAATTCGATTTTTTGGGGTTAAGAACGCTCACCATTATTGACTGGGCGTTGCAAACAATTAATCATAAAAAAGCAAAAAATGGCGAATCTATAATCGATATTAGCCAAATTCCCAGGGATGATGAAGCGAGTTATCAACTTTTGCAAAGTAGTGCGACAACGGCTGTGTTTCAGCTGGAATCACGGGGTATGAAAGAGTTGATTCGTAAACTGCGGCCCGATTGTTTTGACGATATTATTGCTTTGGTCGCATTGTTCAGGCCCGGCCCGTTAGAGTCAGGTATGGTAGATGATTATATCCGTGTGAAACATGGTGCAAAGGCGGAATATGCGCATCCTAAACTGGAATCAATTTTAGAGCCCACCAATGGCGTCATTCTATATCAAGAGCAAGTCATGCAAATTGCCCAGGAGCTTGCAGGCTATACATTAGGTGGAGCTGATTTGTTGCGTCGGGCAATGGGCAAGAAAAAGGTTGAAGAAATGGCTGAACAGCGCGCAATTTTTACCAAAGGAGCCGTCAACAATGGCATTGATGAAAAAATTGCGACCTATATTTTTGATTTGATGGAAAAATTTGCCGGTTATGGATTTAATAAATCGCATTCAGCCGCCTATGCACTAGTTGCTTATCAAACCGCATGGTTAAAAGCGCATTTTCCAGCAGCATTTATGGCAGCAGTTTTGTCCTCAGATATGGACAATACGGATAAGGTTGTTGTTCTTATAGAAGAATGCCGAACCATGAAAATAGAGATCTGCCCTCCAAATATCAATATTTCGCAATATAAGTTTACCGTGGATGATAATGATAAGATCATTTATGGAATTGGAGCAATAAAAGGGGTGGGTGAAGCTGCGATCGAGGATTTGCTGGCTGAGCGCCAGCGAAACGGCCTGTTCGAAGATTTTTATGATTTATGTAAACGTGTCGATTTACGTAAGGTCAATCGTAGGGTTTTGGAAGCATTGATTAGGGCAGGGGCTTTTGATGTGTTTGACGAAAATAGAGCCAGTCACATGGCTGAATTGCCCACTGCTCTGAAAGTAGCTGAGCAATATGGAAAAATGAAGGAGACCGGGCAAAATGATTTATTTGGTTTGTCAGTAACTTCTGATGACCAGGAGAACAGTCAGGGTCACTACACCCAGAATATCCCCCCTTGGCCGGAAAAAGAACGTTTAGCTTCGGAAAAGCAAGTATTGGGCTTGTTTTTGACTGGACATCCTATCGATACATATCTTTCTGAGTTAAAAAATATAACACACGGAAGCATTTCAAAAATATTGCCAGATGTGGAAAATGCACGCGGTAAGGTTGAAGTCAGAATTGCAGGGTTATTGCTCGGAATAAGAACCCGCCAGGATAAAAAAGGGCGTACGATGGGTTTTGCGGTTTTGGACGACAAAAGTGGCCGCTTGGAGGTGGCGTTTTATAGTGAAGCTTTTGAGGCTTATCGTGACAGATTAAAAACTGATGAGCTTTTGATTGTGGAAGGCTCGGCTAGAATAGATCATTATTCTGGTTCGCTCAGCATTATTGCAGAAAAAGTTTATAACATGGAGCAGGCAAGAGAGTGTTTTGCACGATGTTTAATGATTGATTGGCAACTAGTAAAAACGATTGAAGCGCGGGAAGTGATTAATAAACTGACCGAAGTTATTCAGCCTTTCACTGGAGGGCAATGTCCTATAGTCATTGATTATCGTTCCAATTCATTACACTCCTCATTGCAATTGGGTGATAACTTTCGAGTTAGACCGACGGATGAGTTACTGAATAATTTGCAAAGTCTCTTTGGCGCCGATTCGGTGGCGTTAAGATATCGTTAAGAAGCTTCTATTTTGCTCACGTTTTCAGGCGAGCAAAATAGAATTATCAGTTTGATCAGGTTTCGTCTTTAACGTCTGGTTTAACGATCAAAGCAGTGTTGTTACTGGCTTGGCGCTTTTTACCGAATTCTGTGGCATAAGCACTACTTTGTGTTGCCTGACGATTTTCCGAGGCATCAATCTTCTGAGGTTGGGTTTCTGAAGACTTGTTTTCTACAGTATTTTGTTTTTGTGGCCTACGCCGATTGGGGTTTCTTCTGTTATAGGAGCTAGTTCTTCTGCCAGAACCTTTTTTTTGCTCTGGTTTTGATTCAGTACTATTAGAATTGTTTTCCTGGTTAACAGTTTCTGATTGCTTGTTATTGGTTTTTGCTTGATGATTATTTGGTCTGCGGCGTGGATTATTTCTTGAGCCACTTCGGCTGTTTTTATCAGTGGACCGTTGTCGACCGCCACTGTTCCGGCCACGATTGCCGCTGGAAGATGGTTTTGATGTTGTGCCAGACGATGATGACTTGGTTGTTTTTGCTGGTGTTGGTTTAGTGGCCTCAGGCTCACTAGCCCCAACTAGCTTATGCCAGAAGCGTTTTACTAAGCTTTCTGAAGCCTTTTTATGTTTTGCCGGCATTGGTGGTGCAGCATCAGGCAGGAAGTCTTTGATGACGGCCTCGTTAGCGACAGGGGTCACTTGCCGAGCAAATTCGGGGACAGCAATGTCTTCTTCTTTAAGTTGTTGATAACTAGATTTTTCTTCCGGTTCGTCTTTGGCCTTAATGCGTTCAATATCATATGCGGGTGTTTCCATATGTTTGCTGGGAAGAATGACAATGCCAACCTTGAGTCGTTGCTCCAGCTCTTCAATCATATGGCGTTTTTCATTCAGCAAGAATGTCGCGCTTTCGATAGGCAGGTGGGCGATTATTTTATCAGTGCCTTTTTTCATCGCTTCTTCTTCAAGAACACGGAGAATTGCAAGGGCAACTGATTCAACATTTCTAATGGAACCTTGTCCTTTACAGCGTGGGCAAGGTAGCTGTGTGGAATCACCAAGGGAAGGGCGAAGCCGTTGTCTAGACATTTCCAATAAGCCAAATCTTGAGATGCGGCTGGTCTGGATTCTAGCGCGATCAATTTTAAGGGCATCGCGCAAACGATTTTCAACAGCGCGCTGGTTTCTGTTAGCCATCATGTCAATAAAATCGATAACAAAAAGGCCGCCCAAATCTCTTAATCTTAACTGCCGCGCAATTTCATCAGCAGCTTCAAGATTAGTGTTAAGTGCGGTTTCTTCAATATCGCCACCTTTTGTCGATCTGGCAGAGTTGATATCGATGGATGTTAATGCCTCTGTATGATCAATAACAATTGAACCGCCAGAAGGTAAGGGAACCTCGCGTCCATAAGCTAGCTCAATTTGTGTTTCTATCTGGAAACGGCTAAATAGAGGTACTTTATCCTCATACAATTTGGCCTTGGGCAAAAAGTGGGGCATGACTTGTTTGAGAAAGCTCTGCACCAGTTTAAAAGAAGATTCTTTGTCAACTAGAATTTCATCAATATTGTTGCGCAGGTGATCTCGTAATGCTCTGATCATGACATTGCTTTCCTGGAAAATCAGGAATGGCGCTTGTTTTTCAGAGGCAGATCTTTCAATCGCTTCCCAGAGCTGCAAAAGATAGTTTAAATCCCATTGCAGTTCTTCGGTGCTTTTACCGCAGCCTGCTGTACGTACAATTAAACCCATGCTCTCAGGGATTTCCAGAGCGGCCATGGCTTCCCGCAACTCGTTACGGGTTTCGCCTTCAATGCGCCGGGAAATGCCACCAGCTTCGGGGTTATTGGGCATTAAAACCAAGTAAGAGCCAGCTAGGCTGATGTAGGTTGTTAAGGCTGCACCTTTATTGCCACGCTCTTCCTTTTCGATTTGGACAACAACTTCTTGGCCTTCTTTTATCGAGGCTTTGCCCGAAGTTTTGTTGTCATCTGTAGTTTGATAGTATTGAGGTGAGATTTCTTTAAGGGGTAAAAAACCATGCTTTTCAGCACCATAGTTTACAAATGCAGCTTCCAGACTAGGTTCAACCCGGGTAATAATGCCTTTATAAACATTTGATTTCTTTTGTTCTTTCGATGGTACCTCTATGTCAAAATCATATAATTTTTGACCATCTACCAAAGCTACTCGCAGCTCTTCTGGCTGCGTAGCGTTGATAAGCATTCTCTTCATGTATTTGTTCCTTGTTAATCATCCAGTTCCTTATCAAAATTAAGACTGAAAATCGTTTGTATGTTGGCGTAAGGCTTATGTTTGTATTTCATAAAGTGCGCCAAAGCAGATGATTTATGTTTTAGTTTATAACATGCGTCGCAGGTTCCGGACAATAAGGAACGTAGTAACCCCAGGTAATCTGTTGGATTAAAAGGTGATTAAAAAAGTGGCGACTAAATCAAGTATTCTGTACGTTTTAGTTATTTTAATTCTGACAAGATCAGGATGTATCTCGCTCATAAGTGGGTTGAGCGATAAAACCCATATAATTCAGTTATGTTTTTGTCAATCAATCGAAGCTTAAAGCTCCCCGAAATTTTTCGTTTTCTTTGTTCTATAACGACATTAAAATGTCATTTATGTTCAGATTAATTTCTTTATTTAGTTACAATATAGCAATGTTGTTACATAACAGCAATGTTATGATATATCGTTGATGATTATTCCAACGTTTCTGGTTGCAATATTGCACGTTTTGCGTGTTTAAAATTATAACCAGTACAAGTTTTTTTCGATTACCCCTGTTCCTCAATCACAAAACCAAACAATTTCTCCCAAGGCTATTGTTTTTTGAAGGTATTATAGCATTTATGAATAACCAAAATGAAATGATTAGCCCCCAGGTTCAGTGGCTTGAAATAAGTGAGGAATCAGAAGGGCAAAGACTAGATAATTTTTTGTTATCTCGCTTGAAAGGGGTGCCTAAAAGTCGTATTTATCGAATTATTCGTAAAGGCGAGGTGCGTGTTAATAAAGGGCGTTGTGAGGCAAAACAACGATTGGCGCTAGGTGATGTGGTTAGAATTCCTCCAGTCAGAATGGCGCAGAAGGAAGCTCAGCATTTTATTTCTTCTGTGCTGATAAAAAAACTCAATGATAGTATTTTGTTTGAAGATGATTATTTACTGATTCTCAATAAACCGGCGGGCTTTGCCGTGCATGGAGGTAGTGGCGTTAATTCCGGGATTATAGAGGCTTTGCGGCAAATGAGACCAGAAGCTAAGTTTTTAGAACTTGTCCACCGATTAGATAAGGATACCTCTGGCTGCCTTGTGATTGCTAAGAAACGCAAATCCTTAGTTTATCTGCACGAACTTTTTCGTTCTGATCAAGTCCATAAAAAATATCTTGCCATATTGGCAGGCCAATGGCAGAGAAAAAAACTCTGGGTGGACCAACCACTGCAAAAAAATATCAAAAAAGGTGGCGAGCGAATGGTCGTAGTCGGTCAGTCGGGAAAAGCTTCCGAAACTTTTTTCAGGAGAATTCAGAAATTTGGGCAAGCAACGTTGGTCGAAGCTTCACCTAAAACTGGTAGAACCCATCAAATCAGGGTGCATGCTGCATGGTTAGGTCATCCAATAATTGGTGATCAACGCTATGGATTGTCAGAAGAGAATAATTATTTTAAGTCTAAAGGGCATAAGCGGCTATTTTTGCATGCTGAAATGCTTGAAATGGCCCATCCTGAAACGGGTAAAAAACTGACTATTGTTGCTCCTTTACCAAGTGCGTTTAGTGATCTGCTAAATTATTCTAAAAACCTCAACTACACTAAGAAATGAAAAATAGATTTGATTTGATTATTTTTGATTGGGATGGAACCTTGGTCAATTCGATCGACTGGATTGTGTACTGTATTCAGAAAGCGGCGGCAGAAAATGGCTGCAGAATTCCTGAAGACCAAGAGACCAAGGACATTATTGGTCTGAGTATTAAAAAAGCAATGCAAAAACTCTTCCCAGGGATTGATGCTGAAACGCAAGAGTGTTTGGTAAAGCGATACAGTGAGCTTTTTTTCAGTAAAAAGATAGCCAGAAACGATTTGTTTGATGGTGTTTATCCAATGTTAGAAGATTTAAAAAAATCAGGATATCAATTAGCTGTTGCGACCGGGAAAAACCGTGCTGGTTTGGATAAAGCGCTGTTAGGCACGCAAACTGAGGATCTTTTTGAGATAACTAAATGTGCTGATGAAACCATGTCAAAACCAAATCCAGCCATGCTGAATGAAATTGTTAAACATCTTGGGGTCAGCAAGCAACGGGTAGTCATGGTCGGAGACTCCATTCATGATTTACAAATGGCCACAAATGCTGATATTGCTTCGATTGGCGTTGCCTGTGGCGCGCATTCTGAAGCTACTTTGAAACAATATAATCCACTGCATTGTCTGCAGCGGACACATGAATTACACGAACTTTTGTAAGGGGTAAAAATGTCTGAAAATCCAATGGAATCGTCCTCAATGGGATCAAAACCTGAAAAGCCAGGTTGGGAAAGAGAAGTTATTGAGAAGTTAGCTTTCGCCGCTGTTGATGAGCAAAAAAAGACCCGGCGATGGGGGATCTTTTTTAAAAGTTTAATGGCTGCCTATTTATTGGTTTTATTAATAATTGCGGTTTATCCCCGGTTTTCCAAGGATCTTGGTTCTAGTGAAAATAACCATACCGCAATGATTGATATTGTAGGAATGATTGCTGAAGGTGAGGAAACCAATGCCACAGCAGTGATTAAAGGGCTGCGGGCAGCAGTTAAAAATAACGGGACCAAAGGGATAATTTTACATGCCAATTCACCGGGGGGAAGTCCAGTGCAGGCTGATTATATTTATAATGAGATCAGGGCGATCAAAAAACAGCATCCTGATCTTCCGATTTATGCCGTAATTTCAGATATGTGTGCTTCAGGTTGTTATTACATTGCTTCAGCGGCAGATAAAATTTTTGTCAACCCGGCTAGCATTGTAGGCTCTATTGGGGTGATTATGAATGGATTTGGTTTTGTCGGTGCCATGGAAAAATTTGGCGTTGAGCGTCGTTTAGTTACTGCAGGGGAGCATAAAGCCATCATGGATCCTTTCTCTCCAGTGAAAAAGCAGGAAATCAAATACATGCAGACGCTGATAGATCAAGTACATCAGCAATTTATTGGCGCGGTAAAACAAGGTCGTGGTGAGCGTTTAAAAGAAACTCCTGAAATGTTTTCTGGGTTAGTTTGGACTGGAGCCGAAAGTATTAAGCTGGGTCTTACGGATGAGATTGGCAGTGATGACTTTGTAGCTAGAGAAATTATTGGCGCTAAGAAAATTGAGAACTTTACCCAGGAAGAAAGATTGATTGATCGTTTGGTTGGAAAAATGGGCGCGCAATTTGGTCATGCAATAGGTGCGGTGCTCAATAATTTGTCATTACGCTAAATTGATAATTGAATAACCTGAGTCTAACCATTTTAGCGAGCTTGCTTCTGATTTAGTCCATTCAGCCAGCACAAATCGTTGTGCTGGCTGCTGATCAATAAAAAAATCATGGACAGCAGGTCGATGCGTGTGGCCATGAATTAACCGCTGAACACCGTATTGGCGCATGGTGTCAATGACAGTATTTTGATTGACATCCATGATTTCTTGATTTTTTTTGCGTTTATGAAGGAAACTGCGCAAGCGGTACCATCGCGCATAAAGAAGTCTAAGAGGCAATGGTTTCGACAGTACATCATTAATCCATTCCGGGGTATGCGATTTTTCTCTAAAAGCCAAATAAGGGAGATCGTCACTACATAATAAATCGCCATGCATTAATAAAGTTGGCGTGCCAAAAAGATCTATTACGGCGTAATCTTCCAGCAACGTCACCCCCGTTTCCTGGCAAAACTGTTTACCAATCAAAAAATCACGATTCCCGGGCTGAAAATAAACAGAAGTTCCAGATGTTGTCAGCTTTTTTAAATGTCTTCTGATTTTATTGCCTGGCGGCGTGAAATCATCGTCGCCAACCCAGGAATCAAATAAATCCCCCAGTATATACAAAGATTTTGCTTTGCTTGCGTGATTATCTAAAAAATCAAGAAATCGCTTGGTGACTTCAGGTTTTTCGAAAGCAAGGTGAAGATCAGAGATAAATAGAATTTCGTTCTTCAAAAGAGATGTTGATAGGAAGTAAGAGTAAGCAATAGCCAGCCACAAGCAAGTTAACTGCCCGTGGCTGGAAAACCAAGTGCTATTCGACTATTTCAGCCTTGGTAATAACGATGTCAGTTTTGGGTACATCCTGATGAGGGCCATGATTTCCGGTGGGCTGTTTTGCCATTTCATCGACCACATCCATGCCTTCAATAACTTGACCAAAGACAGCATAACCCCAGCCGCTGGGAGTTGGGCTGGTGTGATCAAGAAACGAATTATCTTTAAGATTAATAAAAAACTGTGCAGTGGCAGAATTTGGATCGGAAGTTCGGGCCATAGCAATTGAGCCGCGTGAGTTTTTTAGGCCATTATCAGCTTCATTTTTGATGGGATCCCGAGTGTTTTTTTGCTCAAAATCAGCAGTAAAACCGCCGCCTTGTGCCATAAAGCCAGGAATAACCCGGTGAAAAATGGTGCCATCATAAAAGCCGTCTTTAACATACTGGATAAAGTTTTTTGAAGAAACAGGTGCTTTTTCAGTATCCAGCTGGATGACGATGGTGCCTAAGGTAGTGGTTAATTTTACTTTATTTGGAGTGTCTGACATTTTGTTTTCCGTTGCAAAAATGGATGTTGAGGTTAATAACAGCATCATGGAAAAAAATATTATGCGCATAAAGTTATCCCTGTTGGTGATGCAAATATGAAATTCTATGTGTTTTTTACTTGAAAGAGAAGCCTTAATATTGTTAGATTGAATAGCTCTAATCAAAGTCACGTTCAATTTCAATAATATGCTGAAAATATATAACACTCTGACGCGCCAAAAAGAACAATTCAAGCCTCGTGTTGAAGGCAAGGTAGGTATGTACGTTTGCGGGATGACGGTTTATGACTATTGTCATATTGGCCATGCCAGAGTTATGGTGGTGTTTGATGTTGTAGCACGGTATTTTCGCTATTTGGGTTACGATCTGACCTATGTTAGAAATATTACAGATATTGATGACAAAATTATCCAGCGCGCTAACGAAAATAATGAGCAGTTTTCGGATTTAACCGAACGCTTTATCGATGCCATGCACGATGACGAACGGGCATTGGCAGTATTACCCCCTGATCTGGAGCCCAGGGCTACCCAGTCGATGGAAGATATTATTAAAATGATTCAAGCCTTACTAGATAATGGTTTGGCCTATATTGGGGCTAATGGCGATGTTTATTATTCAGTGAGTAAATTTTCAGATTATGGGCAGTTATCAGGAAAAAATCTTGCTGATCTGCAAGCTGGGGAGCGTGTGGAAGTTGATCAATCAAAACAAAATCCTCTGGACTTTGTATTATGGAAAATGGCCAAGCCCGGCGAGCCTTCTTGGGATTCGCCTTGGGGCGCAGGTAGACCGGGCTGGCATATAGAGTGTTCAGCGATGTCGACGGGATGTTTGGGTAATCATTTTGATATTCATGGCGGAGGCATGGATTTACAATTCCCACACCATGAAAATGAAATCGCCCAGTCTGAAGGTGCAACGGGTGAACATTTTGTTAATGTCTGGATGCATAATGGGTTTGTGCGTGTCAATGAAGAAAAAATGTCCAAATCTCTAGGAAATTTTTTTACAGTTCGTGAGGTTTTAAAACGCTATCGACCGGAAATTATACGGTTTTTTATTTTATCTAGTCACTATCGAAGCCCGCTGAATTATTCGGAAGAACATTTGGATGAAGCTGCTACAGCACTAACAAGGTTCTATACAGCTTTACGTGGAATTAAAGCCAATGAAACCGAAATTGACAGCCGATATAAAGAACGTTTTCAACAGGCGATGGATGATGATTTTAATACCCCAGAAGCTTTGGCAGTGTTGTTTGAAATTGCCAGAGAATTAAACAGAATTAAAGAGGCAGATCCGGAAAAGGCAGTAGTTTTGGCGAGAACCTTGAAAAATTTGGCAGATGTATTAGGTATTTTGCAAGATGAACCAGAACAGTTTTTAAAAGGTGGGGGCGATGTTGAGAGCGGACTTTCTGAAACTGAAATTGAAGTTGCCATTCAAAAACGTCTGGAGGCAAAGAAAAATAAAGACTGGGCTATGGCAGACCAGATTAGAGATGAGTTAAAAACACTAGGTGTTGTTTTGGAAGACGTGCCCGGTGGAACCAATTGGCGTCGGGAATAATGATGAAAGCCGTAAAAGATCAAACAATCCAAGATTTTTTAGATCAATTAGCGAGCAAATCACCTGCACCTGGAGGGGGAGGTGTGGCCGCAATGATGGGAGCGAGTGCAGCAGGATTAATCAGTATGGTATGCAATCTCACTATTGGCAAATCTCAATATGCAGATGTTGAAGATGAGATGCGGGCATTACTGCAAAAATCAGAGGCATTACGGGAGCAATTTACCGAATTAATTAAAAAGGATGTTGAGGCATTTGAACTGGTTATGGAAGCGTATCGTTTGCCGAAAATAACCATTGATGAAAAACGGATTCGTAATGAAGCCATTCAGCAGGCTCTAAAAACAGCAACCAGTGTGCCGCTGGCTTGTGTTAGAGGCAGTGCTGAGGCGATTCAATTGAGTCGAAATGCTGCTAATAAAGGTAACAAAAATTTGATTACTGATGCGGGTGTTGCCGTGGAGGCCGCACGGGCTGCTTTAAAAAGTTCCGCTCTCAATGTTTATGTCAATATCGCTGGGATTAAAGATCAGTTGTTTGCCAAAGGCGCTGTTGAAGAATTAGAAAAAATATTGAAAGATTCCGAAATAGCGGCTGAGGAAATTTATCAATTAGTGAAAACTCAGTTATAAATCCCATGGTAATTTCTGTTGCTTTAAGTCATTCAGAAAACAAAAATAACCATTGACGATTAGTGTAAAACTAAGTATTATTCTCGTTTTTAGCGTTGCTGGCGATGACTAGCAAGAGCAAAAATAAATTGTACGGGGTATAGCGCAGTTTGGTAGCGCGCCTGCTTTGGGAGCAGGATGTCGGGGGTTCGAATCCCTCTACCCCGACCAATTATGCGCTTGTAGCTCAGCTGGATAGAGCATCGGCCTTCTAAGCCGAGGGTCGCAGGTTCGAATCCTGCCAAGCGTGCCATTCTCTAGTTTGACTTTATGGTGAGCGTAGCTCAGTTGGTAGAGCCCCGGATTGTGATTCCGGTTGTCGTGGGTTCGAGCCCCATCGTTCACCCCATTCTTTTTTATACTCTTTTTGGGCCATTTTTAAAAAAGATATGGCTACAGATTTTTTATATCTTTCGGGTCAATTAATTTTTCTCCGGGGTTCAGACCGGAAATGACCATAACTTGTTCCATGCTTTGTTGACCGGTACGGATAAAGCGGCGTACTGGGATGGAACCCTCCAAAACCCATACCATATCGAGTTGTCCAATTTGTCTAATATAATTAATTGGGACTGATAATTGTAAGTGCTTGCCGGTAGGTATCTGGATTTTAGCAAACATTCCTGGGTGTAATTGCGGATGTGAATTTACTTTTGCTTTGATTAAAAAGCTGCGTGCTCCAGGGTCGGCAGCCGGAACAATTTCTTCAATAATTGCAGGAATATTCAGGTTAAGGGCAACAATTTTTGTTTTCAAAGTTTGACCGATTTTTAATGATAATGCCAAAGATTCTCGTACATTAGCATCAATACGAAGTAATTCGGGATTGTATAGGGTTAATAGCTTTAAGCCTGGTGAAGCAAGATCGCCAGCTTCAGCAAATTTATCGGTTACTCTGGCAGAAAAGGGAGCAACAATTTTGCTGTAACTCAAAACAGTCGCTGATCCCTGTAATGCTTGTCGTGCACTCGCGAGTTGAGCCTTAATGCTTTCGTAATTCGCAGCCGCGCCATCAAAATCCGCTTTTGTTGCACTTTCGCTGGCGTACAAGTTTTTTATTCTTGTGAAATTTGATTTTGCTTCCAGCAACCGTGCTTTGATGGCACGAATATTTGCGCGTACTTGCGCAGTGTTAGCGCGCATATTTCTATCATCCAGTTCAATCAGTAAATCACCTTTTTTGACTAGGTCGCCGGCTTTAACATGTATTTTTTTTATGGTAGCTAAAATTTGTGCAGCGATATCAGTCGAATGTTGTGAACGGACTGTTGCAGAAACATCTTCATATACTGTTTACGCTGAAAAATGCACTTTTGACATTCTGTAACATACTGAATGAAAATCAATTATTATGAATGTAGTGAGGTATTTTTGACCGTAAACAGTATATTTACCAATGTCTTCCGTGCTTAGGGTTAGGGTTTTACCATGATAGGTCTTTTGGGCAGGAATAACACCAGGTTCAATTTTGTCATTGAATGAGCCTGCTTGCCACATAATCATGAGTATTAGTAAAATCAATGCCCCGATTGGTGCGCCAAATGTTGTTAATTTGTTTTGCATGATAAGATCCTACTGCTGAGCGTTTTTTGGAGAATAAATTAGAAAATAAACGACTGGAATAACGACTAAAGTGAAAAGTGTAGAGGCTAAAATGCCGAAAATAATAGCAATAGCTAAGCCACTGAAAACAGGGTCAAGTGTAATTACCAAGTTGCCTAATAATGTTGTGCCAGCAGTAAGTAATACCGGTCGCATTCGAATGGCGCCTGCCTGAAGCAAAGCGTCATTTAATGGCATGCCGTTTGCTCTTGCGGCAGTGATAAATTCAATTAATATTAAGGAATTTCGAATCACAATTCCGGCCAATGCAATCATACCGATCATTGCCGTTGCAGTGAACAATACTGGGTCTGGGGTATTTTCAATGGAGCGTTCGCCAAATTGATTTAAAAGCCAGAACCCGGGCATGATGCCTATTACGGTCAATGGAATGGATAGCATGATGATTCCGGACAATGTGGCGGAGCGAGTTTGAATGCGGAGTACAATAAATATTGCGACCAGTGCAAAAGCAAAAGCAATGCCCATATCTCGAAAAACACGGATAGTAATTCGCCACTCACCTTCGCCATCCCATACGGTTTTTATATTTTGTGGTAATTGCCAAGGAATGCCTCCGCCGGAATTAAAAAAAGTACGGTTTTGCCAGTCACTTTGTTCTGTATCTTGTGAACCTAAATCAGCCTTGACATCTAGAATAACTTCGGCAGGTGTTCGGCCTTCTAGTTCTGCAGTTACGTAAACTACTGGCTTCAAATCTTTATGATAGATTGCTTTGTCCGCTGGTTTGTCAACAAATGTGCCTAATTCGCTGATGGGAATAATTTTTGCCATATTACCTGTAACTCTGGATTTTACAGGAATGGCGCCTAGTTGTTCCTGACTTGTTCTCAGAGGCTTTGGCACTTGCAATAAGATTGGAAGAGGGTTTGATTCTCGCTCCAGATTATAACTACCAGCTATTAAACCATGATTGGCCAATGAAAGATTTAAAGCAATATCTTCAGTCGATATACCAGACAAAGCAGCTTTTTCTTTATCCGTGACAAAGCGCCAGCGGTTGTGGTCACTTTCGACGCTGGAATCGACTTCAACAACAAAAGGTTCTTTTTTTAATCGTTCCATAACCGTGGCAGCGGCATGGCGTTGTTGTTCATAGGAGGTGTGAGTATCGCCATAGACTTCAACTGTCACCGTACTTAATACAGGAGGGCCGGGTGGCACTTCAACTACCTTGATTAGAATGCCATTGGTATTAAGCGGCTCAAGCATTTTACGTAAACGAATTAAAACGGCATGCGATTGATGTTCTCTTTCACTTTTGTGAGCCAATGTTAGTCTGATATCGGCCAAATGGGGCATTTTGCGTTGATAATAATGCCGAACCATGCCATTGAAATCCATTGGCGAAGGGATGCCAACAAAGCTGGCAACAGCATTAACTTCAGGTAATTGTTTTGCTATGACTGCGGCCTTCTTGGTGATAGCCGCTGTTTGTTCAAGCGTGCTTCCTTCAGGTAAATCAATTAAAATTTGTAATTCATTTTTGTTGTCAAATGGTAATAATTTTAGAGGTACTGATCGTAGTAAAGGTAAACAGGCAGTTAAAACGAACAAAACAAATACAGCTAAAATAATAAGCCAGGCTCTTTTGCAGGTGGCAATACAAGGCCCGAGTATCTTTTGATAAAGAGAAAGTAAGCCTTGCGATGTGCTTGCTTGTTCAGCTGGTTTGAGCGCTTTGCTCGCAAGCCAGGGTGTGACCATAAAAGCAACCACAGTAGAAAATGAAACAGCAACAGGCACATTAAATGCCATTGGGGCCATATAAGGCCCCATCATTCCAGTAATAAATGCTAATGGTACAAATGCCAATATAATTGTAATAGTAGACATGATCAATGCCGAACGAATTTCTGACATGGCACTGACTATTCGTTCTTTAAAATCTCCCGTACCTTGACGCATAAAGCGCTCGATATTATCGATTCCGGTAATTGGGTCATCAACCAGTAATCCTAAAGAAAGGATCAATGCGAATAGCGTTACTCGATTAATAGTGTAGCCAAAGGCCATATCTAACATTAATGTTAATCCATAACAAATCGGAATCGCCAGTCCAACTACCAGAGCAGGACGCCATCCAAGAAAGACACCTATAAATACCACAACGGTAACAACGGCAAAGGCCAAATTTGAAGTGAGACTGGAGACTTTTTCATCTGCCGTTTTGCCGTAATCTCGAAGCACTTCGACATGAACTTCGGGAGGTAGCAGTTGTTGTTGTAATTCCTTGATTTTTTCATGGATGTTGTCAGCGACCCAGACCGCATTGGAACCTCTTTTTTTAGCAACGGCCAGGGTTATCATTGGGTAGTCACTTTGGAGTTTTTTAGAAAGCTGATGATTGGCTGCAAATTCTATCCAGCTATAATTTTCCACTTCAGCCGGTCCATCAGAGATTTCGGCAACATCCTGTAAATAAACTGGTCGGCCATTTAAAATATTGACCGGTAGCGTTTTTATTTGCTCAAGAGAACGAAAAAAATCACCAGACTCCAAAATAATTGATTGATTATTCAATGAAACCAAGCCGGCATTATATAAATTATTGGAGGTTTTAATGGCGCGGATAACCTCCAGAGCAGTTGTTTTTCTAGCTTTTAGGCTTTGTGGATTTAGGAGAATATTGATTGTCCTTGGTCGCCCAGCCGTGATCGTTATTTGATTAGTGTTTTCAATTTGTTGTAGATGAGTGCTAATTTCATCCGCAAATCGTTTTAATTCAAAGTCACTGTATAAATCGGGTTGGCTGCTCCACAATCCCAATAGAACGATGGGAACATCATCAACTTCCACTGGTTTGATAACCCAGCTTTTTACTACAGAAGGGATTTGATCTTGGTTGGAATAAAGTTTGTTGTACGTATTAAATAAGGAGTCTTCTCTATCTTCACCTACATAAAACCGTAGAGTAACCACTGCCTGTCCATTTAGCGATGTTGAATAAACGTGTTCTACACCTGGTATTTGGGACAGTAGTTTTTCCATGCGAAGGGTTACTTGTTTTTCAACTTGTTCAGCTGATAACCCTGGAGCAGCAACCAGTATGTCGGCCATAGGGACAACAATCTGCGGTTCTTCTTCACGTGGGGTAAAAATAAGAGCGATGGCTCCAAGCGTTAAAGACAATACAAATATAAAAAGCGGTAACCCTCCATCTAGAGAAAAAGCAACCAGTTTATCTAAATGACTTTGTTGTGAGTTCATGAATTTTTTTCTCCTGAAGAGATTAGTTCCGCAGGCACATTCTTATATAAGAATTTTCTTAATTATACTTTATATAGGTTGTGTAATTCATCAGTTATTAAATTGGAGCTACAAGGAGGCTGTCTTATTAAGGAAGGTCCTACTGTAGGAATTTCCCGCTTTCCTCGCTACCAGGCCCTTAACCCGACTGCCTCCTTGAAGTATATTTAAAAAATCTTCATAAATTCTATGTAATTAAAATGCACTTATGAGGTTGAATCTCAGCTTTAAAGAGACAAAGATCTTGTCAAGGTATCTGTTTTGCTTCAAACGCAAGACGCTGAAACGCCTCTTTCTACTTACTCAATACATTTATTAAATTATCAATAAATATATATTATTCAAATAGATATATTAAATTTACCGTTTTTTATCAAGAAAAAAATGATTGATTTGATAAAACTGCCTCATATCTGAGACATCCTTAGGATCGAGAAAATACGGCTTGCAACCGTAATGTATCACTATCTGAACACTTTGAGAATAATAAGAGTTAAGGATAAAACAATAAGTTATTAATAATCAATTGCATACGTTATGGCATGCCAGTTGCTCTTATTCTCATGTCACCTTAAGGAACAATTGGACCTAAGGGACGAAAAGAGATTCTTTAAACGCCTTGTTCTATTACAGCAATAGACAAAGTTATCAAAGTAATCTCATTTGGGGGTTTTGATAAACTATATCAAAATCAATAATTTAGCTAAATTATGGGTGATGAGTATTGTAATTTGATGTTTTTTATAACTGATAATTTGCAGTCATTTCCCAGAATATAGAGGTTAAAAAATCATGAAAAAAATTAACTTTACACTAAGCGCAGTAGCTTTAGTAATGTCAGTAGCGGCTTCTTCAGCGTTTGCAGAAGGCCAGGCTCCTGAATTGACTAATGAAGAAAAAGTGCTTTTCTCTTTGAATGAAACTGCAATGGGTGTTGTTGCTGGTATCGTTGATGCTACTAGCTGCTTGGCTTCAGAGGGTACTTACAGCTATACAGCAACTGTTGAAGCTGATTTCCAAGGTGGAAATGGCGTTGCAACGCTTGATGACAGAAGTATTGATGCACAAACTATTCAAAACACTTTACGTGGAACAGTTGTAGAAGTTTCAACTTCTGGTTCAGAAGAAGTTGGTGATGTCAGTATTCGCGGACTTTCTGGTGCTTATCACTTCTCTCGTTTAGGTGAAATTATGTACAACCGTAATGATTTCCAAATCAACCCTAACACTTTGGGTTCACATTGGGAAGATTACGATAACCATTACATCAAAGATTACTACTGGGGTCCTGTTTACGGAAGCAGAACTAGTAATGGCGTTCTTGATGCTGGTTTACTGGTTGTGACTAAGCAAGATGATCCTCGCACCAAGTGGAGAGAGACTTCTCAATACAAGCGTCCTAACGGTGTTGACGGAAAAGCTTCTTTGACATTGGTTCAAATTGCTCCTGACAACGCACCTCTTTGTAAAATCACAATGCGTAAAGCTGACGTGACTGACTTTGGTAGCGGACTGCAATTGTTTGGTTCTATTAAGGTTAAAGCTTTCCAACAGTAATTTGATATTACTTATGTAGTATAGCCGGATACAGGATGTATCCGGTTCTTAGCCGAAATTTAGTTTACCTTCTTTAAATATAAATGGTGATTAATATGAAAAAAATAAACTTTACTTTAAGTGCAGTAGCTTTAGTTATGTCTGTAGCGGCTTCATCTGCGTTTGCAGAAGGCCAAGCGCCTGAATTGACCAATGAAGAAAAAGTACTTTTCTCTTTAAATGAGACTGCAATGGGCGTTATGGCGGGAATTGTTGATGCCACTAATTGTATGGCAGCGGAAGGCACATACAGCTATACGGCTGACGTTACGGCTGATTTCCAAGGTGGAAATGGCGTTGCAACGCTTGATGACAGAAGTATTGATGCACAAACTATTCAAAACACTTTACGTGGAACAGTTGTAGAAGTTTCAACTTCTGGTTCAGAAGAAGTTGGTGATGTTAGCATTCGTGGGCTTTCTGGCGCTTATCACTTCTCTCGTTTAGGTGAAATCATGTACAACCGTAACGATTTCCAGATCAACCCTAACACTTTGGGTTCACATTGGGAAGATTATGATAACCACTACATCAAAGATTACTATTGGGGGCCTGTTTTCGGAAGCAAAACTAGCAATGGCGTTCTTGATGCTGGTTTACTGGTTGTGACCAAGCAAGATGATCCTCGCACCAAGTGGAGAGAAACTTCTCAATATACTCGTGCTAATGGTATAGACGGAAAAGCATCTTTGACATTGGTTCAAATCGCTCCTGACAATGCACCACTTTGCAAAATTACAATGCGTAAAGCTGATGTAACTGATTTTGGTAGCGGTCTGCAATTGTTTGGTTCTATTAAAGTTAAAGCATTTCAGCAGTAATAAAACTACTGATGTTATGGAGCCGGGATACTCATTCCGGCTTCTTAATCTCCAATTGATTGTATGTTGTTCTCGGTATTTAGGTGCATTAAATGAAAAAAATAAAATCATATTTCATTGTTTCAATTTCTGTCAGTGCGCTGAGTTTTCCATTGCAAGGATTTGCGATTTCAACAAATAGTTCGAATTTAAAACCCGATGCTTACACTCAAGATTTTTCTTTGAGTCTATCTTCAGGGGGGGTATCTGCAAAAATTCAGAATGTTTCAATCGGTGCAGTATTAAAAAGATTTTCTAATTTAGCGGGAGTCGATATTACGATTTCAGAAGCACGTGCTCAAGAACTTATCTCAGTTGATTTTTCAGGACTTCCTTTGCAAAAGGGGATTCAAAGGATTCTAGGTGAGAATTACACCTTAGTTTACGATAATTCTGGTTCTCAAAAATTAACTGACATAAGAATTGTAAATAATTTTTCAATTTCAAATACCGTTGCGGGTAAAACGTGGATTAGCTTTAGTCCTGAAGTTGATTTGTCAGAAACTAAACATAATCGTGATGAATTGGAAAAATTAGTTTTTTATGGAAAATTACCAAATCATGCTGGCAATATTGAATCTGGGGTTTTGGCCAATCTTGCTTTGAACGATACAAACATACAAGTAAGACAGTTGGCCTTACTGGCACTTGCTAAGCAAGCAGGGAAAAAAGCAGTAAAACAAGTTTTACAACAATCAGTTGAAAATAATGGCAATTTAGAAGTTCAATCCTTGGCGAAAAGTTTACTTAAGCAGCTGGACAACGACAGTACTAATGATAACTTGGTGATGGCAAGTGCTTTAAATTACCCTTTGCCTGTCTATTCATCAACAACAACTAATAATGCATCTGCTCAAACTGATGTTTCAAAAAATTCGACATCCCTATTGAAAGATAGTGATGTAGCGACCTTAAATCAGGATGGTGCTACTACCGATCTTCCTGAAAGTGTTGTTGCAAAAAATGATAATGAACCACAGCAGCGACAAAACGATCAGGAAAAAAATAAAGAAGATAAAAATCAAATTGAACCTGAGCAACAACAAAAAGATGATGAAAAAGGTCACGATGAAAAAAATGAAGATGAAGTCCGGCCAGTGAAAGAAAAGGAAGATATTAAAGAGGAGCCAGTCGATCCACAAGAATCCTTTAGACAAAAGCTAGACGAAGCAGATCCTCAAGATATTCTGCCTATCCTAACAGAAGGGATCAGAGATGGTTTGCAGATAGATGTGACAACTTTAGAGCAATATGCATCCGATGGATATCCAATGAAATTACGCCAAATAGCAATTGAAGAAATAGTTGATCAGTTAGGTTACCAAAAGGGGTATGATTATCTTAAGCAAAAAATTGCTGCTGAACCAGAACCTGAAATGGCAGAATTTATAAAAGCGGTAGGAGTGCAATTTATAAGTGATGCTAAATGGATAACAAAAAAGACTTTTGATGGCTCTCCTTTCCAATAACAAGGCTCTATATATCAAGTAATTGTTTTTCTATTCGGGATGCTACAGTGAAAAAAAATCAAAACTTAATTAATAGATTTTATAGGGATATTGAAAAATTAGCAGTATCAGATTTACCGGTGTTATTAATCGGCGAAACAGGTGTTGGAAAAGAGGTTGCAGCAAAAAAAATTCATGATCAATCGATTAGAAAAGAACAACCGTTTATTTCGGTGAATTGTTCAGAAATAACAGATTTTGCGCATTTAGAGCTGTTCGGGAATGATTCTCACATTAGTAATACGAAAATAATAGGTAAGTTTGAAGAAGCAGGGGGCGGTAGTATTTATTTGGATGAAATTGACAGTCTATCTCTTGAATTACAAGCAAGTATTTTAAGATATTTGCAAGAAAAAAAGATATTTCGGCAAGGAGCTGTGCATCCTATTAAGGTTGATGTGCGAATTTTCGCCGCTTCACAAATCGATCTTGAAAAAGCACTTAGAAAAGGAAAATTCAATGAAATCTTATACCATTATCTTAATGTTTTATCATTATATGTGCCTCCATTAAGAGAACACTATGATCAAATTGGATCATTGGCGTTAGAGTTTCTTGAAGAATATAAAAGGGACTACCCCGTGGAGATATCTGGTTTTAGCGACGAGGCCTTAATGGCTATGATGGCTTATGTGTGGCCAGGGAATATAAGAGAACTGCGCAAAAGGGTACGGAAAGCAGTTTTAACCTGTAAAAGCAGGTTGGTTACACCAGAATGTTTGGGATTTGAACGATTTTATTTTTCATCTTATTACCAGGCCTTAGAAGTCGCATATAGTGAAACAGAAAAAAATTTAATCCAGTTTTCTCTAAGCAGACCAAACAGCAGCTTGTCAAAGGTTGCAGATTACCTTGGTATAAGCCGAACAGACTTAAATAAGTTACTGATAAAGCACAGAATTACATAATCAATTGTGGTGGCTTTTGCTCAGTATAAAATATAGTTTGCAATGGCCAAAATCAATTAACGACATTATTGATCGCAGTTCCGAAAAAAGTATTATTTGTCTAAAGAATTTAGCCTTCGATTTTATTGACTTTGTTTGCCAATATGCTTGTTCAAGTGTGTTGTCTTTTCCTGATTGTATTCTATTCTTAGCACTGATGGGGTTGTTAAATCCAGAAGTGGATAACAATTAAGGGTTTTGTACCTTCAATCAGTTTTCGGAGAATAGGAATGTTGAAATCAAAATCAATTATTTTGATTATATTTGTAGTATTCATAGGTTCATTTTTTTCAATTCAAGCTCAGGCAAAAACGACTGAAAAAAATGGTAAGACTCGATTATTTCAAGTTAATGGCTTGATGGTTAGTGCAAATATTAATGGTTTGGAATTGGGTGAGGTAGTCAAGGACTTTTCCAAAGCTACTGGAATCAAGGTGCAAATCTCCGAAGATAGAAAGAAAGGAAAAGTCACAATAGAATTTAATGATTTACCTTTAGATGTGGCTGCACAAGCAATAATCAAAAGTAATTATTCTTTGATTTACGGCTCTGGAACCTCTAAAGAAGTTTTTAAACAATTTGGTCAGCGTTCTCTCCTACATCAAATAGAAATATTAAATTCTCTCAAAGGGCGGTCTTTAAAACGCAAAGAAAAACCAGATGAGTTCACATTTAATCCAAATCTTCTTGCAAAGCGCGTTTTGAAGTATGGTGATATGCCGGGTCGAATCGCAATGATGGAGCGAGTACAAAGAGAAGGCATTGAACTCGACTTGAATGTTCTAAAAAAAATTCTGAGAAATGATAAAAATATTCGAGTACAGCAGCTGGTGTTAGAGGAAATTATTAATAAGCTTAAGCCTAAAGAAGGTGAGGATTTCTTGTTAAAAATTGGAGGCGAGGATTCCAACCCAGAATTAAAGGAATTTGCTGAAAGTTTATTGATGTCAGTGCGAGAAGAAAATGCCTGGATGTTTAAAAAATAAATAGTCACCCCTGAAAAACAACCTATCCAAATGATTAATAAAGAATTATCTATAAAAAAGCAAGGAACAAAACACCCAGAAATAGTATAATAGACCTTAATTTTCTGGGCGAAAAGATC
>JALSJK010000151.1 GCA_026989395.1 Methylomonas sp. | reverse complement strand
AACATGGTGATCTTTTCGCCCAGAAAATTAAGGTCTATTATACTATTTCTGGGTGTTTTGTTCCTTGCTTTTTTATAGATAATTCTTTATTAATCATTTGGATAGGTTGTTTTTCAGGGGTGACTATACTAATCTCAATAAGTTTTCAAATACCCTTCTCTTGATTGAGAAGACGGAGATGAGAAGATTTTTAAATATAAACTTAATTGGAATTAAAAATAAATAACTTTCCAGGAGATAAAAATTGGCACGCCCGACAGGATTCGAACCTGTGACCTCAGCCTCCGGAGTGCGAAAAAGCAGAATGAGATTTTTTGCGCTTGCATGACTTTAAATTACATAACATAATGTTTTTATTATAATTTTTATTTGTGTTGATGGCAAAATAAAGACACATGATGTTAATAGATTAAGTTTTGCAGAATATTGTCCATTTCTCGTCACACTATGAAGAGACAAAAATGACTGTTGCACAGCATTATATACTGTTTGCGGTCAAAAATACCTCACTACATTCATAATAATTAATTTACATTCAGAATGTTACAGAATGTCAAAAGTGCATTTTTCAGCGTAAACAGTATAATAACATTATCGACTTGTATTTTGACGATTTTTCGAAGACAAATTAACGTCTTCAAAGCAGGGTAGAAATTGCTTTTTCCAAAGAAACCATCGTTTCAGTAGTAGAAATAAAATATTATTGATCGGGAATATTTTAGGCGATCACTCAATGTTTCGCTATAATATTACTGTTCAGTAATTTATTTCTCCATCACCATGAAGAACTCAGAAAAAATACCGTACGGTAATGTTAAAAACATTTCCGAAATGGGTGTCTTAGTGCGCCAGCATCGCAAATCCCAGAAAATCCGGATTGAAGATTTATCCGATATGGCGATGATCAGCGCTCGACTGATCGGTGAATTTGAGCGTGGAAAAGAGACCTGCCAGATTGGAAAGGTTCTGCAGATTCTGAAGTTTTTAGGCTTGGAAATTCGCATCGTCCCCAGAGGCTCTAAATGATTGACGATGAATTAAACGTATGGTTTGAAGATCAGATTGTCGGTTATTTATGGCGAAATAACCAGGGCGCGATGTCATTCAAATATGATGACAGCTGGAATAAATTTTCGCTCTCCATCAGCTTGCCATTGCACAAATCCCATGATGATTTAACAGCACACCGTTTCTTCGCTAACCTTTTGCCCGAAGGCTCTGCCAGAGACCGACTTTGCAGGCGCTTCAAATGCCCTGATACAGATTTTGATTTATTGCATGAAATTGGCGGTGAATGTGCGGGGGCTATCGCTATTCTACCCATCGAAAAAGATCCAGACCTTAACCAACGCTATCAAAAACTGACCGATCAGGCCTTAGAGCCTGTTCAAGATCTATTCAGTAAAATTCTAATAAATGCGAGTACGACCATGTGTAAACTTGAATTCAAGAGCCTTTCACAGTTCTTCCAGAGTCGACGGCATTTCTCTATCCATGCAAA
>JALSJK010000150.1 GCA_026989395.1 Methylomonas sp. | reverse complement strand
GAGTTTTTTTAGCAGAGGGGAGATTTTAACATTTGGGGGTGGGGGTTGCGAAGCTAGAAGAAAACGCCGGCAGCTCATCCCTGCCGGCGTTTTGAGGAAGGGTGTCAGATTTTAAGTTATACGTTTTAAACTGGTTTTGGGAAACTCAACCTCCATACACAGAGAGTTTGGGCGACCTGCGCAACTAAAAACCATTACATTAAGGATAGCTCCAAACTTTTCAGAAATCAAGATCATATAGCCTTATTCGAAGTTTTATTATACGGGTTTAATTTAGTTTTTTATTATACGTGAGTCTTGCGATTCTCCAAATCAGCCACGCAAAACAAGTTAATATACAGATGATCTTTAATGCGAACACAAACCCCGGCCTAAGGTTCGTTTCGAAATAATAATCACCCAGCAGAAAGATTGTAAGAACTATAAACATTGTCAAAAAGATCAACGCATTCCTTTTCTGGATCGAATGAAAATCAAATCCCGTTTTCTTCTTTAGTTGATATTCACGTAAAGAGTCAATGAACCACAATACCACGATTATTGAACCTATGGCTTGCAGTACAAGCAAGAAATTTGAATTCAACACATCATTAAAATTTACATCCATATAAATGCGCTTTTAATTAGTTAACAATATTGAGAAGAGGCCGAAGGGTGTCGTGTCAGCCCCTTTTCTGATTTCCGGGTAGCAATCAATTACAATTCAATGCTGTAGCGACAGCACTTGCGAAACTTCCAGCTGCACTGACCAAACCAATTGTTAAGCCCACACCTGTTGGCGACAGCGCAACTGCAGCAGCAGCTTCTAGTGCTGCATCCACAATACCTCCAGCCGCCATCAATCCGCAATGAGCACCGAGAATTTGCGCTAAAGTACTGAATATGAATCTCAGCTCAATCTGGCCATCCGCTAAGCTATTTGCTTCTTCAACGTAATTGTACAAGCCAGCCACAATACATTCTCTATTTGCCTGTGCCAACAATAATTCCTTGTACTCCACAATTGCCTGAAAGTAATTCTGAACAATTACTGAATCCATATTATGAAATCTAATATAAAGACTCACCGCTTCGTCAATCGTGACAGTGTCCAGACTGTTACTAATGAGATAATCCTGCATTATAGCGTGCCTTGTGTTAAATGTATCCAACCCATCTTCTGCCATTTCGTCAAAAAAACTCCCTATTGCATACGAAATTGCAAGCTCAATGCTGTCTGGTTGATTGCATGAGATTAAAGCTGTATTAAGTGCCGCTGATTCATTGAAGTCAGGATTTTCTCCTTTCACATCTACTTCCTTTTGGCAAGAAAAAAAGATAAACATTATCAATAGCGGGAAAAAATTCAATTTCTTTTTCATACTTTCGCAAAGTTTACAGACTCAAGTTTCGGTAGTCAAAAGCAATTGATTCAAGTTAAAGATTTTCAGTATTTCGTTGTCCTTTAGAACTACTGAGACTATCATTTTTACATCTAAATCGAAGATCTCGGATATTTTATTGGCTA
>JALSJK010000149.1 GCA_026989395.1 Methylomonas sp. | reverse complement strand
GTTAAAGGATCATTATAGGCAAGCTGCTTGATTTTGGCATGGGCTTTAACGCGTTCAGTGATATCCAGAATAATTGCTACAAATGCAAGTTGATCACAATAAGGAATTAATTGCAGATGCACTTCAATATTGTACAAAGTGCCATCTTTGCGCTTATGAACTGTCTCAAACACCAAAATTTCTTTGGTGTGGTTTCTGAGTGGCTGAAGCATTTCATCGAATTCTGAGGCAGTATACTCAGACTTTAGATCCAGTGGCGTCATTTGTTGCAGCTCAGTTAGAGAATACCCCAAATTCTGCCTGGCGCCCCGATTGACTTCAATGAACTGCAAAGTTTCTTCACTGAAAATATATATTTCATTTAAGGAATCATCAATAATACGACCCAAGCTAACTTCCCTTGCTTCTTGTGCTTTACGTTGACTGATATCGACCAAGCTACAGCAGAGAGTATTCTGATTTTCTATCGAGGGTAATTTAACCACTCTAACTTCGCAGAGAATTCTGTTACCTTTACTGTTGACAATCATCCACTCAAAACTTGTTTCTCCTTTCTGTGAAACCTCCTTGAGACATTTCTTTACTATTTCCGAACTTAAGCTGTCATCAGCCTGCCTTTCCGGACTGGCCTCCACCGGACCAATTTGCAACAAATCAGCTTTACTCATACCAAACAGTTCTAATGCTTTTTTATTTGCATCACTGAAACGCAGAGTTTCCAGATCAAGGATAATCAACGCATCAGGCGCAAAATCAATCATTGTCTGATAGCGCTGAACAGTAACCTCCAATGCTTGTTCAGCCTTTCTGCGGTAACTGATATCTCGGTCCACGCCCCGATATCCAATTAATTCACCTTCATCATTAAAAAAAGGATTTCCACTAGTTTCCAGAATGACGGGATATCCTTCCCGATGTAAATTGATGTTTTCCAAATTTGTAAAGGGTCGCCTGGCTGCAACTATTTCCTGAAAGATAGTCGCAATCCTTTCCGCTTCGCGTACTGGCATTAAATCAAACGGGGTTTTTCCAATTAATTCTTCTGGCAGATAGCCGAGAATTTTCTTACATTGGGGGCTGACATAGGTATAAACGGCATTTTCGTCAACTTCCCAGAGCCAATCAAGGGAGTTTTCTACCAATTGACGAAAAAATTCCTCAGTTTTTTTCAAGGTGCTTTTCCTGAATTATTTGGTCGCCGACTTAAGCCGACATGAAAAAATCATTATCCTGTTCAACTTTGCTACAAAATAAGTCTTTCCGGAACATATAATTGCTGTATTTCTTGATTAAATAAATACGGACGCCTCGATTATCGGGCATCTTGTCCCACTGATCAAGTTTTGAATATACTGTTTACGGTCAAAAATACCTCACTACATTCATAACAATCAATTTACATTCAGTATGTTACAGAATGTCAAAAGTGCATTTATCAGCGTAAACAGTATACATAATAAATCTTATAACTTTCAATCCTTTTTAATCACCTCAAGAGCAACAGGTCTATTTATAAAGTCGATATACTGTTTGCGCTGAAAAAACGCACCCCTGTAATTCTGTAACATATTGAATATTAATAATATCATCATGAATGCAGTGAGATATTTTTGATCGTAAACAGTATAGTTTTAAGAATAGTTGATTTTAGAAGAATTATTGATTGAATTTTCAGGAGTGGTTTTTGCCGTGAAATTTGTGGCTATCGCGGCTAAAGCCTTCCCTTAAATATTAACATGTCAAAGCTATCTAACATCAAACTTGTTGGCATTATTCATGCGTGCTTAAATTAACACGACAAAAAAATGGCACTCTCATGAAAGAATCACTTTTAATACTGGCATTAATTTTTGCCCAAAAAACCTCGGCAGCACCCGGACAAAACCTTGAAACTATTAAATTGGCAATCGTTGATTATCTATCCAGTCAAATATCCGATAAACTCGATCACGAAATCATAGTTGCCCCGATTGATCCCCGATTAAGGCTACCGAAATGCACTAAACCTTTGAAAGTTTCTGTGCATCGCGGTCGTATAAAACCCGGTAGAAACTCCATCGGAGTTAGCTGCAAGGGGGAAGAATCCTGGAATATTTTCCATTCAGCCTCCATAAAAACATACCAAAATATGGTAGTTCTGAAAAGATCAATTCGGCGCGGCGAAATCATCACACCCCAGCATCTAACCATTGAAAAAAAAGAAATTTCACGGTTACGTGAAAACTTTTTTACTGACCCCAGACAGGTTGTTAATAAACAAGCGACCAAAAATCTGTCTGCCGGAAGAATTATCTCTGACAAATATTTGACGGAAGCAACCCTGATAAAACGCGGCCAAAAAATAACCATTGCTTCACGCTCACCCGGGTTCTTCATCCAAATGAGCGGCCAAGCCATGAAAAATGGCATCAAAGGCCAAAGGATTCCGGTCAAAAATGAAAACTCCAAGCGAATTATCGAGGCAACTGTTGTTAAACCCGGCCTGGTATCGGTCGATTTCTAGGCGAAAGAAAAAATTTCGTTCAAAAATTAAAGTTATCATCTAAACTGACGATAACTAAAGCAAATATAAATAGTTAAAAGGAAACATCATGGCTATAAAAATTTCAACTTCACTCCAGACAGTGCAAGTTCATAAATCTTCCGGAAAGGAAAAGGCTGAAACTGCCAAAAACACTTCAGCCCAAACTGTAACTCAAGGCGATTCCCTGAAGTTTACTGAAACAGCCAAGGAACTCAAACAGGCCTTCGCTGCTCTAGATTCTGTTCCTGTTATCAATTCCGATCGCGTTAAACAGGCAAGAGATGCTATTTCGGAAGGAACATATCAGGTTGATGCTGAAAAAATTGCTGAACAAATGGTCCAGTTTGAAAAATCGTTACCCGGAACTTCTTAAGTTATGATTGAAAAAACCTATCCTGTCGCCACCAAATTAGCTAAAAATGGCCTGATTCATACCCAAAGGCTTTTCCAGCTTCTGAGTGAAGAATCCTCACTGCTAAGAAAAAGCGAAACGCCAGAATTGTTGACAGGAATAGCGGCTGAAAAACAATTATTAGTCGCTCAACTCAACCAATTTACCCAACAACTATCCCAAATACTCAACACAGAAAATCTTATTTTGGATCAGGACGGCATTAAAAACTATCTGGAAAAAGCCAAAAATGCAGGTCTTAAAGCCACTGAGTTATCCCAATACTGGTTTGAAATAACTGAACTGTCAAAAAAATGCCGGGATCAGAACGAACGCAATGGCGCCAGTATCGATTTATTGACGCGTCATACCCAACGTTCATTACAAATTATCAAAGGTAGCGGCCAATCTATCAATACATATGGCCCGGATGGTACAACGAGCACTGAACACAATAGTCAAAATCTGGTTTCATCCGTTTAAAGAGGTTTTTCTAACGGTAATTCATTTTTTAACATCTTTGCAGCCAGTTCTGCCATCTTTTTTGACCCCCCCCCTGAGCCTAGTGCTGTTTTTACTTCCTTCAGGTTTTTCCGCATTTCATCAGCGTAATCAGTATTTGTCAAAATCCTGTTGATTTCCAAAGCCAAATTTTCAGCCTGCGCCGCGTGCTGAATAAATTCCTGAACTATTTTTCGCCCCGCCACGATATTCGGTAGACCGATGAAAGGCGTTTTAACCAGCAATTTCCCTAACCAGTAAGTAATCGGGGAAAGTTTATAAGTAATCACCATTGGCACCGTGAGCAGAGCGATTTCGATTGTCACTGTTCCTGAACTGGTCATCACGGCATCGCAGCATTGAATTACGTCATACGGCTGGTGTTTAACAATTTGAAGTTTAACCGCCGCCGTTTGTAAAATGGATTGTAATAGCTCATCATCAACAGAATCAGCCTGAGGCAATATAAATTGAATATCAGGAACAGTTTTCTGAATGATTTCAGCAGCTTTTATCATCTCCGGAAGTAATCGCATAATTTCATTTCGACGACTTCCGGGCAATAAACCCACAATTGGATGATTGCAATCAAGATTAAAGTGCCGTTTTGCTTCTTCAACTGAAAATTGCGGATGAACCTTATCGACAGACGGATGCCCTACATAAGCAACGGGGATATTTTCTGCTTCATAATAAGCTGTTTCAAAAGGAAAAATGACGGCCATCATATCGATAACCTTACCGTATTTGATTACCCGCCCCGGTCTCCAGGCCCAAACCTGGGGACTGACATAAAAAAGCACTTTAATCCCTTGCTGTTTGGCAAAAGCGGCTAATTTGTAATTAAATTCCTTATAATCAACACAAACCAATAAATCAGGTTTTTCGGAAACCAATAATTGCTGCATTAATTTTAATGCAGTTTTGATTTCTCGATAGTGCTTGAGTACTTCAATGACGCCAATCACAGCAATATTGCTGGAATCAAATCGCACATCAATGCCCGCCTTCGCCATTTTTTTTCCACCCATTCCAAACCCCGAGATGTCTGGAATGTGGTTTTTTAATTCCAAAAATAAATTAGCAGCGTGCTGATCGCCAGAGGCTTCACCAGCCACCAGCATAATCTTCTGGGTCATGGAAAATTATTTCAACGCTGATTTAATCACAGAAACAATTTCATGAACGTTATGTTCTGACAATTCCGGGCAAATTGGCAAAGACAAACATCGGTCAGATACCGATTCAGTAACCGGTAAACTAACATTGCGACAGTCATCTGCAAAAACTTTCTGTTTGTGTAAAGGAACAGGATAATAAACAGCACAGGCAATCTGCTTTGCCTGTAACGCAGTCATCACTTCATCACGACGGTCACAAAGCAAGGTGTATTGATGGTACACATGCGTACCAAAAGAATCTTCAATCGGGGTTTGCAAAGGCAAATCAGCCATTAATTGTGAATATAAATAAGCGGCTTTGCGGCGGCGCTGGTTATATTGGTCTATACGTTTTAATTTGGCACGTAAAATGACTGCCTGTATTTCATCCAAGCGACTATTAAACCCTATCACATCATGATAATAGCGTTCCCTGGAACCATGATTTCGAAGCATTCTAAGCATTTCTGCCGTTTCATCAGATTGCGTTGTTACCAAACCACCATCGCCAAAAGCACCCAGATTTTTACTGGGAAAAAAGCTAAAACCAGCGGCATTACCAAAACTACCGGTTTGCTTGCCATTAATATCTGCTCCGAAAGATTGGGCACAATCCTCAATAATTTTCAGTTGATATTGATCGCATAATTGTTTGATGCTTTCCATATCGACCGGCTGCCCAAAAAGATGAACAGGCATAATTGCCTTGGTTTTTGATGTTATCGCCTGCTCTATTGCTGCCGGGGAAATATTGAAAGATTTTTCATCAATATCAACAAAGACAGGTTTAGCTCCCACATACCGGATAGCTTCCGCTGTTGCAATAAATGTAAATGCTGTGGTTATTACCTCATCACCTTCACCAATACCTTCGGCTAGCAATGCCAAATGCAAGGCATCCGTCCCGGAAGCAACGCCAATGGCATGTTTCACTCCCAGATAATGCGCCGCTTCTTGTTCAAATGCCTGAACGTTAGACCCCAGAATAAAAGCACAATTTTCCATTGTCTCGGCCAAACCAGCCTCAATCTCGGTTTTAATATCTGCATATTGTGCTTTCAAATTGACCATTGGGATCATACGCCGCCCTTCCTTTACTATTGATTATTGATTTAACAAATTTGATATTTGTATAGCTGTTGCCAAAGCTTTTCTGCCTGCCTCCCCAGAAACCAATGGATTTTCCTTGGTCTGGATACAATTGACAAAATGTTTGATTTCTTCCAGTAATGCATCGGCATCCTCAAAAACAGATTCTTCAGTGACAATTTCAGGGATTCCCGGGAACATTTCCTTGGTTCCAGTTTGATGCTGGGTTAACACCCGATTCTGGAAATCAACAGAAACATAAGAATTGGGTCTGAACATCCTCATCTTCCGTTCCATTTTCATGCTGATGCGACTGGCAGTCACATTTGCAACACAGCCATTTTCAAAGACAATCCGGGCATTGGCAATATCTATACCTTTGGTCAAAACAGCAGTACCACTGGCTTCAATTCGATCAACTTCGGAATCTACAATCGCCAGAATAATATCAATATCGTGAATCATCAGATCCAACACCACACTGACATCATTAGCTCTTGGATTAAAAGGCGACAGCCGATCTGACTCGATAAAGATGGGCTGTTCCTTAATACTATCCAGGCCGACAATTGCCGGGTTAAAGCGCTCCAAATGGCCAACCTGCAAAATAAGATTATTCTCTTTTGCAACGGCTATCAGATCATCTGCCTCTTCAACTGTGACAGTGATCGGTTTTTCGACTAAAACATTTGACCCTGCTTTTAAAAAATCTTTAGATACCTGGTGATGCAAACTGGTCGGTACAACCACACTCACTGCCTCAACCTCACCAAGCAATGGCTGATAATCAGTTAAAAAATCTGTAGCATTGTTCTTTGCAATTTCCCGGGCTGCTTCCTCATTGGTGTCAACAACAGCAACTAATTCACAATCTGGTAATGATGCATATTTTTCTGCGTGAAATTTACCTAAATAGCCAGTACCGATGACGGCGCACTTCAATTTGTTCATTTAAATCTGATTATTATTGTTCTTCATCAAGTTTCATCCACCGCAACCGGTTGGCATTTGTAACAACAGTGAATGAAGACATTGCCATAGCAGCGCCAGCAATCATCGGGTTTAATAAAATACCTAAAAAAGGATATAAAACACCTGCGGCAATTGGAATACTTAAGGTATTATAAATTAACGCGCCAAACAGATTCTGTTTAATATTCTTCAACGTGGCTTTTGAAAGCGCAATGGCTTCTGGAACTTTCAATAACGAGCCTTGCATAATGACAATATCCGCACTTTCAATGGCAACATCTGTGCCCGTGCCAATAGCCAAACCAATATCAGCTTGTGCCAATGCCGGGGCATCATTAATGCCATCGCCTACCATTGCAACGACTTCACCCTTAACTTGCAAATCTTTGACAACTTTTGCTTTATCCTGAGGCAGAACTTCTGCCCTGACTTCTGGTATTCCTACTTGTTGAGCCACTGCATTGGCAGTGATTTTATTATCGCCAGTCAGCATATTGACGCGAATACCCTGCTTTTTCAGTTTTCTGATCGCCTCTGTTGAATCCTTTTTGACTGGATCAGAAACGGCAATAATCCCTGCAATTTTACCATCGACAGCTAACAGCATTGGTGTTTTTCCGGATTCTGAAAGCTGTTGCAGTTTCTTTACATATCGACCATATTTAATTCCTTCCAGATCCATTAAGGCGGCATTACCAAAGACAACTTGCTCCCCATCAACCTCTGCCTTAATACCTAAGCCTGAAATCGCCTTAAAACGAGTTGCCTTTTTTATTTCCAGATTTTTTTCAGACGCAGCATTTATAATTGCCGAAGCAAGAGGATGTTCAGAGCCAGATTCAATACTCGCCGCTAATTGCAATAATTGTTCTTCAGAAAATTGACCACTGGCATGTACACCTGTGACCTGAGGTTTTCCTTCAGTGACTGTTCCGGTTTTATCCAGCACCACACAACTGATTTTTTCAGCCAACTGAACCGCTTCTCCATTTCTGATCAAAATACCTGATTTGGCAGCACGACCAACGGCAACCATTAACGAGATTGGCATTGCAAGCCCTAGCACACATGGACAGGCAATGACCAGAACCGTCATGGACGTGACAAAAGCATAGCCAATGGAGGGATCAGGTCCCCAAATATACCAAATTAAAAACGTAAGAACCGAAATCGCTACGACAGCAGGAACAAATATTGCTGAAATCCGGTCTGCTAACCTTGCTATTGGGGGTTTACTACTCTGTGCCAATCGGACACTTTGGATAATCTGAGCCAGGGCCGTATCCCTGCCTATTCGATTTGCTTCGAATATGAAAGTGCCTTTTTGATTAATGGTTCCGGCAACCACTTTCGACCCCTTGGTTTTTTCAACCGGCAACGGTTCTCCCGTCAACATCGATTCATCAACCAAGGAATGGCCGTCAATAACTATGCCATCGACAGGAATCTTTTCTCCCGGCCTGACGCGCAAAGTTTCTCCCAATCCGACCTCTTCAATGGGAATATCCATTTCTTTCCCATCCCTGATAACCCGCGCTGTTCTTGGCTGCAAACCAATTAACTCCCGGATTGCACTGGAAGTTTTTCTTCTGGCTCGTGTTTCAAGGGCGGTTCCTAAGTTAATAAAGGCCAAAATAATAACCGCTGCTTCAAAATAGGCATGCCTTGAAAGTGGCGGTAAAATTTCGTAGTAATCTAGAACAATACAGGAATAAAACCAAGCCGATCCAGTCCCCAAGGCAATCAAGGTATCCATGTTTGCCTGACCATGACGCAGGGATTGATAGGCACCACTATAAAAATGCCAGCCTGAATAGACCAAAATGCCCAAGGTGATTAATGCAATTTGCGGCCAGAACCAACGCCCGGTCTCAGAACCAATTTCGGGAAGCCATCCCAAATGCCCTGCGAGCATCAAAGGTACGCCAAAAGCTGCAGCAACCGCCGCTTTTTTCAGCAAACTATAATACCGTTCTTGTTCACGCTGTTCCTCATCTTCCGGGTCTTCCAGACCTTCCATTATGGCTGCTTCATAACCCGCGCTGTTAACCGCATTTTTCAAATCTTCCGGATCGACACTTCCTTTCACTATTGCAGAATGATCTGCAAAATTTACAGTGACCGCGCTAACCCCTTTAACCTCGGCTAAGGCATTTTCAACGGCACTGACGCAACCCGCGCAGCGCATCCCAAGAATTGATAATCGCACTTCCTCTGAAGTCTGTTCAGAACTTGCAATTGTTGTCATTGTTTATCCAAAATTATTTAATTAAGCCAATCCATCATTCTTCTACTGTAAAGCCCGAACTGGCAATAGCCTCTTTAATTTCATCAAGACCGGTTTTTCCTTCATCAAATGAAACGACGACCTTATTTTCTTTACTACTGGCTTCAACAGAATGTATACCCGGCAAAGAACCAACACTATTTTTAATATTGGCTTCGCAGCCCCCACATTTCATACCCGTTACATTTAATGTTATTTCATTCACTGCTTTGTCTCCATAAAACTATTGATAAATTTTAACCTGACCATCTTTATAAACCTGAATCCAGGATTTACTGTGTATTATTAAGGTATTTTTGACAAAATCAAATAATTCATAAAATTCAATGAAAACTATTCGATTAATTTTTTCTTCTGCGCATAAAAAAAGGGGCTAAAAGCCCCTTTTTCTGAATACCCCTCGCTCTTTCAAGCAAAGATACCTATCATGCTTTTTTGCGACGACCTACAGTCAGTAGTCCTAACATTGCAGTTCCCATAAACCAGACTGCGGCTGGAACTGGCACCTGTGACACATCTCCGTCACCGTCAACATCACCCGTTGTAAAATCAGTGGTAACAGTATAAATGCCGCCAATTCCCAAGGCAATGGGACCAATGTCATGACTGAATCCGTCTCTAGCAGCTCCCGAAACAGAGAAATCATAAGTACCTGGTTGCAAATCTAAAGTGTAAATTCCAGAAGCATTAGCCATGCTATCTTTTGAAACAGAAAACCCATCAATAGCAACATTGAGAGCTACAATGCTTACAGAAGCAAAAGACAGATTATATGTACCTTCTGTAAGAACTTCCAGTTCCCAATAATCCGTTACTGGTTCATTTACACCCGCCACAATTGTTTGCGTAACTTCTGTCAAATCAACCAGGTATGGTGTAGCAACATGACCATTTCCCAGAGTAAAACCATCGCCAATAATTGTAGCGAATGCCGAGGCCGGCGCTAGCACGAGAGCCAAAAGTAATGCTTTATAATTTTTCATTTTGTATTCACCTGTTTTTTTCTAAATTGTCTTACCTTAAAGAGAGTCAATCAACTACGGACAGCTCCCCATTCAACCGTACATTTTCCAAATATACTTATATGGTGCTAAGGTTCAAGGGCGATTGAAAACTCTAACAAGTTTTATTAAGGATGGTACACAATAAAATGCTACCGAAATAAAACATTAATAGATTAATCAAAGCCTTTCATCATTGAGCAACATCAATATTCTTTTACCTAAAAATACATTGGTAATTAAAGTAAAAAATACTCCAATAATGCATGACGCTATTCAGCATCAATTGAAGCTTAGCGTAATGTGATATATAACACAAATAATTTTTCTGTTTTTGCTTAATCCCAGCAAACATTTTATTAATCTTGGGATTTACCACAAAGATTTATGTCAAATGCCACAATCAAACTATACGATCAAGATCTTAAATACGTATTAAATTAATCAAATAATTGGCCCTTAAAACTACAATCGTCCTCATTGGAAAAAGTAAATTTCACTTTAAACCCATCTTATTTTTTGTTGACATTACTTTTTCACTTGTTAGCATCCTTACAATCAATAAAAAAATTTGAACTTTAACTAATGAATATGCAACGCTACTCTTTAAAATCTTTGTTTTTTCCAGTCTTTTTTTCTATTTTATTACTGACATCTAATTATTTGCCCGCGGATGAATTGAAAAATCTCGACCCTGAACAAGTTGAAGTCTTGCAGAAAAATGGCGCTTTGATCATCGACATCAGGACAGTAAAAGAATGGCAATCAACCGGAATTATTCCCAATAGCAAGAAATTACAGTTTTTTGATCCCCAAGGAAAATTTGATGCTGAAACATGGGTAAAGGAATTAAACCAGGTTAAATCTTCACCCGATCAACCTGTTATTCTTGTTTGTCGATCTGGAAATAGAAGCAGCATGGTGGGCAATTTCTTGACCCAAAAACTAGGCATGAAAAATATCCTTCATCTGCAAAATGGCATTACCTCTTGGATAAAATCCGGCAAAAAGACCATTAAAGATCAACAAACTACAAGCCCTTTAAAATAAATAGAATTTAATGACGATTAAAACATTTACTAATCAAACAGTTGGCTTAGCGGGAATAGCCCAGGCCACTTATTTGGTTCACAAAATTGCTTCAACCGGCTCATCAGACCAAAATGCTATGAAAGCAAGCATCAATAGCATTTTACAGATTGATTCCGATAATGTTGCCGATATTTATGGCGGACTTGAGGGTATAAAACTTGGCCTGGAACAACTTCACCAGCAATTAGCAAACACCAATATCCATAACCCAGAACAAGCTCGTTATGCTGCCTCGTTGGTTTTTTTGGAAAATCAACTGAAAAAAAATCCTCAAATGCAAAATACCATTCGTATTGGTGTCGAAAAAGCCCAGGCCCAGGCAGAACACTTCGATATACTGCATGAAAACGTTTTGGCCAATCTAGGCGATCTTTATCACCGAACCATCAGCACTTTACAGCCTAGAGTGATGGTTCAAGGCGAACAAAAATACATCACCGATCCCGCCAATATCAATAAAATCAGAGCGTTATTATTGGCAGGAATTCGCTCTGCGATGCTCTGGCGCCAATGCGGTGGCAAACGCTGGAAATTTTTATTCTATCGGAAAAAATTACGAGACGAATGTGAAAGTCTTCTAAAGATGGCTTAATTCATGTTGCAAATTAAATGCCCGAATTACCTGAAGTAGAGACAACTTGTAGAGGTATTACCCCTCATATCATCGAGCAAAAGATCAAAACAGTCATCATTCGTCAGGCAAGGCTACGCTGGCCAATTCCTGATGACCTGCCCAAGCTTTTATCAAATTCGTTATTACACACTATTAAACGGAGAGCAAAATACCTGCTATTAGAGTTCAGTAGTGGCTATGTTTTAATCCACTTGGGAATGTCTGGAAGCTTACGAATTGTTGATATTGACCAACCCGCCGAAAAGCATGATCACGTAGACCTGGTTTTTCACAATAAAAAAGTGCTGCGATTGACTGACCCAAGAAGGTTTGGAGCAGTTTTGTGGCTTGGGAAAGCACCGTTCCAGCACTTTTTATTGAATAAACTTGGACCAGAACCCCTTTCCAAACATTTCACTGCTTCATATTTACACCAATTATCCCGCAATAGAAAATTATCCGTCAAACAATTCATTATGGATCAAAAAGTTGTCGTCGGCATTGGTAATATTTATGCCAATGAAGCACTATTTCTTTGCGGCATTCGGCCAACTCGTAAGGCAGGAAATATTTCAAAAAAGCGTTATCATGCCTTAGTTGAATCAATACAATCCATCCTGAAAAACGCCATTGACCAAGGCGGAACGACACTTAAGGATTTTGTTGGGGGTGATGGCAAACCTGGATATTTTAGCCAGCAACTTCAAGTGTATGGTAAAGCTGATTGCCCTTGCCCTGTTTGTAATGCAATTTTAAAGGAAGTAAAAATCAGCAGCCGTTCAACAGTTTTTTGTCAAAACTGTCAAAAATAATCATCTAGATTTCTGGTTTGACACTCAACATTAATCTTCTCAGTATTGTTGAAAATTCCTTCTAAGCAACGCACAAATTCTATAAGATAAGAAGCAGTCAACTCAGGAAAAAATAATGACAACTACAATTGATGATCTCCTAGATAAGATAAAAACCCTTGAGTCAGAACTCATTGATGAAATCCAAAATCAGCAAGATACTTCAAGTTATCAAATACAACAAAAAAAGGTTTGCTTTGAAAATTCTGTTATCCAGCAGCATAAACAACATCTACAGCGTTTATTAGATTATTTTAAAGCTGCTCCCATTAAACATATTCTGAGCACCCCAATTATCTGGTCAGTGCTTTTCCCTACAATTTTATTCGATATTTTCGTTTCCCTCTATCACAGCATTTGTTTTCCAATTTATGGTATTCCAAAAGTCAAACGTTCCAACTATATCGTTTTCGATCGTCATTATTTAAATTATCTGAATATTGTTGAAAAGATAAATTGCGCTTATTGCAGCTATTTTAATGGTCTAATCGCTTTCACTCAGGAAATTGCCGCCAGAACTGAACAATTTTGGTGTCCAATTAAACATGCAAGACGTATCAGCACATTACACAGCCGATACCAACATTTTCTAGATTATGGTGATGCGATAGCTTATCGGCAAAATAAGGAAAAAATTCGTAAACAATTTGATGACATTAAGGAACGAACATGAAATAACTTGGACAACGGGCTTGTATTTTTATTCGTTTTTAAAGATGGTATTAAAAATCTTCACTGATAAAATTGATGCTGAAAGCACAAGAGTGATGGCATTGGCAAAAATAATCGCTTTATCGTCAAGATAAACGCCATAAATCAACCAGAGTAAAACACCTAATGTAAAGGCACTGTACATTCCTAATGACAAAGATTCGGTATCCTTGGTTTTTATGGTCAATATGGCTTGTGGCAAAAATGAGGAAGTTGTCAATACTGCCGCAATGTAGCCAATGCTTTCGGGAGAAATTTGCATAAAACCTTTATAAACGGACGGAAAAAGTATCGCAGTCATTAATACTACTAGCCTGCATTCCCTGTTTAAACCATTTTACCCGCTGCCTGGATGTCCCATGTGTAAATGATTCTGGCGAAGCATAGCCTCTGGCCTGTTTTTGCAGACGATCATCGCCTATGGCAGATGCGGCATTCAAGGCCTCTTCAACATCGCCTTGCTCCAATACCTGCTTGGTCTGCTGAGTATGTTGCGCCCACAACCCAGCAAAACAGTCTGCTTGAAGCTCCAGCCTCACTGATAGTTCATTGCCCTGTGCTTGACTCATCCGGCTGCGGGCATTTTGCACTTTGCTGGAAATTCCCAACAAATTTTGCACATGATGCCCCACTTCATGCGCCACGACATAAGCCTGGGCAAAATCACCAGGCGCATTGTGTCGCCTTTTCAATTCATCGTAAAAACCCAAGTCAACGTAAACTTTTGCATCCCCTGGACAATAAAAAGGCCCCATTGCTGCTTCCGCCATACCACAGGCTGACTGAACCCTATCTGTAAACAGAACCAGTTTCGGCTCCTGATAGCGTCTTCCCATTTGTTTAAAAATCGCATGCCAGGTATCTTCGGAATCAGCTAATACAACGGAGACAAATTCCCCAAGCTGCTGTCCTTTGGGTGATGGTTTATAATTAGCACGCTGGGTCGTTGTAGCTTCTCCACCTCCTGAAAGCTGACTACCAATACCCATGATTATTCTTGGATCAACACCAAAATACATGCCAATCAAGGCTAAAGCGATCAGACCAATACCGCCTCCCTTTGCCCCTCTTGAAATTGTTGAGCCTCTTCGATCTTCGACATTACTGCTTCTTCTGCGATTGCGCCATTTCATCTTAACTTCTCCTGCGATATTGCTATTTTCGGCTATTCTTCAGCCTGAACTCTTTTTATTTCTTCATTGAGCTCTGCACGTTGTTTTTCCAAGACTAACATCTCTATTTCCTTTCGCAGAAAATCTTCAGTTTTTTCGGTCGTTTCGTGTTGTTTCTGTTGCCGTACCAATTCAGCTTCCAGCTCCATTTCCTTGATTCGCGCCTCATGCTTTAATTGTTCCTGCCGTAACTGCTCCAGCAACTTTTGCTTTTCCAGTTGATGCTGCTCCTGAGCCTTGAATTCAGCCTCCCTTTCCCGTTGACTCAATAATTCTTCATTTCGGTATTTTTCCTCTTGAAGTCGTCTTTTGGCCTCCAGCCATTTTCGTTGTTGTTTTTTATATTGCTCAATTTCCATTTCAGTTTCCCTGTCCTTGATTTGTTCTTGATGTTTTAATTTTTCTTCTAATAAATCCTGCTCAATTTGTTGCTGTCGTAAAAGCAGCTTTCTTTGCTCTTCTTCTTTAGCTTCCTGCTCTATTTCCTTCATTTTTACTTCATGTTTGACTTTCTCAGCCAACAGCTTTTCTTCGAGTGTTAATTGTTCATCAAGGTGTTGTTTTTGTTCCATCAACTGGCGCTTGATATTTTCTGCTTCAATGGCCTGTTTTTGTCTGACGATTTCATCCTCTTCATTTAACTGTTCGAGCATTTTGCGTTTCTGCTCCAGCTTTTCCTGCTCCAGTTTTTGTTCCTGACGAAAGGCTTCCTGGGCTTTCTTCTCGCGAAATTCGAAATTTTTCTTGACAATATTCAGATAAACAGACTCCTGAACAAAACGACTATCGATTGTTTCATCATCAGAAAAGTCCTCAAAACTGGGCTGCAAACTACATAAAGCCCTGCATTGAATATTTTTCAGCATCAAGGTTTCATTGATCGCATTTTCAATTTGCCTGGCGACTGGATTCAAACCAGTTTGCACCCATTCTCCATCAGCCAATTCAAGTAATTCCTTATCCAGAATATCGATCAAAATACCTTCATAAACCGTTTTGATGTGTTCATTAATCTTGGATAAAAACTCAAGATTTTTTTCAACATATTTTAATGTCGCCTGAAATCGGACTTCCAACGCCACATCCATGGTGCAAAAACCATCATAAAGTTTGGCTTGTGTCGCCAGATTCCAGTTTTCAATTAATAATGGATAAACAGTATGATAAAAACGTTTAACAAATCGTGGCGGCCTGAGAAACACCTTATAATATGGCCCTAACCTAGAAACTACAATTCTTCTTTCCGGATCAAAACCTGGATCCCAAATAGGACGATCTGAACTATCCGAGCCTGGGAATGGCGTTTGCAACCAGGCTTCAACGGAATCTTCAGTCATTGCCATGAACCACCTCCAGCTTTACTGCTTCTGATTTTGTCTTTGATGCGGCCTTGGCCTTTAATTCCTGCAATTTATCCCCCATGTGCTCAGCAATCAATGGATAAAGATTGGGGGCAAATTCGACTGTTCTTTCATCAATTTTTCGCAGAAAGCCTCGACTTAATAAAAATCCAACCGCGAACATTCTTGACCAGTCAGAATAATGTCTGGCTCTTTCCAGTTCTGTCTTTTCAATCACCATTTCCAGCTCATCATTTTCATTGATTCTGAACTCAGTAAATTGCCTGAGACATTCAAAAACCAGGGATTCTTCCTGTTCAGTTAATGGTCCCGGGGCAGTAAACTCCAGTCTGTATGACAACAAGACAGTAAAAAAATCAACCATTGCCGCACACACAAAAGCGAACATGGAAAACCCCTTCCACATTGAAAAAGACGGTTTAACACCTTGGGTAAATTGCATGTAGGACATCAATGTGGGTGCTTTGGGCGCCTCAACCCCTTCACTTGAAATTAAACGGTTAAAATCAACTTGCACCTCCTGTAAAAGAGTCAAAATCTTTTGATAAACGCTCTCTTTGCTCTGCGCCCCATCCAGCTGTGTCAAGTTACTTTGTAGATTAAGGATTTTTTTATCCAGTTTGACGAATTCCTGCTCACGCAATTGATTTTCTTTTTTCTTGTCCTGATAAATTTGATTATAACGACGCCAAAATGGTCCTTCTCCAACCACATTTTTATAGCGAGGTACGATTCCAGGATGGGTACCAAAAAATGCTTGTGTGACATCTTTGGAGGCTTGCTCCAATTCTTTCCGGTGCTGTTCAAGTATGGTGTTTTTTACCTCCGTAACTTTATTCAAATATTGATTAACGTCCTGCTGCACCTGGTTAAGTCTTTGAATATGAATGGTATCCTTTTCCGATATCTCGTAAAACTTGAAATAGGAAAATGATATCGATGCGGCTAATGCGATCAATAAAGAAATCATAATCGTAAAATAGCGAAAGCGATTGGCCTTCCAGTGTATACCCGCTATTTCAAGAGAACAGATAACGATAATAGACTGAATTGCAACAGTAATAATTAATGCAATCCAGGGTACGATGAAATGAGATAAGCCATAGTAGGTTGTAAAACCAGATGCCAGACTGAGCAATAATACAATGGGTATTGACCAAATCCGGAGCATGCCGACAAACACGGTCTGAACTCGATTAATTAATCGACCCAAGCCAGCGCCTTGCGACTTCATTTGTTTAATATTTTCCATCTTCATTTGCCATTTTTTTTACTTCTCGGAAAGTCCCGAGGAACATCTTAAATTCTACCTTGATCGTTAACACGAAAAAAGCCAAAACCAAAGAAAATGCTTTTTTGAAGCACTTTTTGATTGTGTGTTTTATTGAACCAGAACCCGGTTTATGTTAAACATAAAGAAAAGAGGCTTCTAATTATACTTTGCACAATCACGGATGGGGAATTTATATGCATTGAGCTCTGTCAATAACAGAACGTTGAAACAGCCGCATGACATGCTATAAAAAAGTTAGACCGCAAAAAATCTGCATCCGTGACCGTTTTAAAGTACAAATAATAAAAACTTCCCATCATTCACATCAGGAGTAATTTATGGAAAGCAACACCAGTTTCAATAAAATCATCCAAACCGCGCTTAAAATATTAAAAACTCCTGTCGCGTTTTATCAAACAATGCCGAAATCAGGGGGCTATCTGGAACCCATGTTATTTGTCATTGTAATGGCTATTTTCGTTGGCCTGATAATGACATTGTTTTCGATACTCGGATTAGGCATGCATGGAGGAATGATGGCAGGAATTGGCACTATCTTGTTTACTGTAATTGCCTCCATCATCAGCAGCTTCATCGGCGCCGCCATTATCTTTGTCATCTGGAAACTACTGGGATCAAATGAATCTTATGAAGTTTCCTATCGCTGTATCGCTTATGCGTCTGTCGTCTATCCCCTCGTTGCCATTTTGAGTCCTATTCCTTATCTCGGTTCAATTTTATCAACACTACTGGGCACCATTTTAATGATTATTGCCAGTATCGAAGTCCACGGTATCAAACCAAAAACTGCTTATATCGTGTTTTGTGTATTAGGGATAATTGCTGCCCTGACTAATATTAGTAACGAAATGGTCGTCAGAAACATGGCCGAGCAAACTGATGAATTCACAAGTCAATTTGGTGATCTTAGCAAAATGCCACCAGAAGAAGCAGGCCGGACGCTTGGCGAGTTTTTCAAAGGATTGGAGCAGGGCGTGCAATAATCAATGCTTAGGAAACGACCACGGAATAGGTTGGAACTGGCACGGTTTTTTTATTCGTATTCAAGGCGTAGAAAAAAGATCTATAGCCAGCTATGTATCTATTTTTTACAACGCAGAAGATGGATAAAAATGACAAGCCAGTTGTTTTAAATTATTTCATGCTCCTTTCTTACTAACGATATATTTTTTTACGGTACGCCGATCGAGTTGTGTAATTCTGGCAACGGCTTCATAACTGCCATGTCGCTGATATAAAAAATCACAATATTTTTTCAGTAGATTTTGTACACTGCTTTCACCAGAATTTTCAGCGAGAACGAAGCCATTATTTGCGGTAAAGTTGGACTGCTCACTAACATTATAATAGCCAACCAAACAAATACGCCGGATACATTGCTCCAACTCTCTAACATTTCCTGGCCAGTGATAATCAGCAGGCACGATGTTCAATATACTTTTTTCTATTCGTGATACCATTTGAGGATCAGGCGCATCAAAAATACGCTTAAGCAAACCAGCAATCAAATTACCTAGCTCTTTTGCGTTTTCGCGTATTCGCTGCTGTAAACTGGGAACCACAATAACATCAGAACATAATCTGTAATACAGATCATCCCTGAAAATTCCATCTTTGCGTAATTGCTCAATATTTCGATTAGTTGCGCTGATTACACGACCAGAAAACCTTATTTTTTCATGACTACCAACCGGACTAAATGTCCGATCTTGCAATACATTAAGCAATTTCACCTGAATTGGCATATCTATATCCCCAATTTCATCTATAAATACAGCGCCATGAGCACTGCATCTAGCAAATAATCCTTGATGTTGTTCTATAGCCCCGGTAAAAGCACCTTTTTTATGGCCAAAAAGCTCCGATTCCAACAATGATGCCGGATATTGCGATAAATTTATCGCCTGATAGGAGCGGGTAAAACTTTCACGAAAACGTTTTTTTTCCAAATCAAATGGAATAAACCCTGAACATCCAATAGCATACGCTGCAAGGCTTTTTCCTGTTCCAGTTGCGCCCAATAATAAAGTCGAGAAATCTTCCATTTTTCCGCATAAATAATTTAGATACCACTGTGGATTAAAAGTAAAAATGTTATTCCACAAATGCATGCGTAATTGAATAATCGCTGGACAATCACCCGAAATTGATGAATTTATAAAATAAAAACCTCGGCATAACTGATAAAATAAAGCGATAAATCTCTCTGTTTCCAATTCTGTAAACCCAGAACATAAAAATCGCCTAATCAATTCTTTCGCAAATGGCAGTTCGATTGGCTCTTCCCCTTTACGGTTTTGTTTATCAATAAACCTATTAAATTGCTCCTGAAATTCATGATACTGATAGAACAGCCAAGCTAATTTTATTGTTTCCTGAGTCTTGCCTTGAAATTGGCTAATTTGGAACCCCGTTACTCCTTCGAGCTGTTTTAATTGGTCTTGAAGAAGTTTCTGGATAATTTCCGTTCTTTGTAGCAAATTTAATTTTCCTGTCGCAATATCCAACAAATCACAATCAGCCTGCTCTCTTTCTTTGCTAAAAGGATTCACAAAAGCCAGGCTTGTAATCTGGTTAAAAAAATCCCGTTGCCTTGGATTCAGTTTTTTACTCATTTAAATTTCTCTACCAATCATTCATTTTAAGCATAGCTAATATACATAAATTGTACATTTCTGTGCATGGAAAACCACACCATATATATAAGCAACTGATATTTAATAAATTAATATTTTGGCATAGCTTCTGCTCTGTTTTCATTGAATTCACAAACAAAACGAGGATAACCAGCATGAACAGCTTAAAAAAAATCTTTATCAGCATTAAAAGCCAGGTCGACCAAGTCGCTAATGACTTTGAAAACCATGAAGCATTAGCCGAAGCAGCTATCCAAGATCTACAAACATTGGGCAGCAAAACAAGATTGCATTTACATCGAGTTAGCAAAATGTCAACTCATTATCAAAAGCAACTGGAACAGCAACAAAAGCAAGCTCAATTATGGTCTGAACGCGCATTGAAAGCCAAAAACGAAGATGAAGACGAGCAAAAAGCGCTGCAATGCATAAAGCGTTTGCGGCAAACGCAACAGCAAATTACTCTACTCGAACAGCAGTATGAGGAAAGCTGCAAACAGGAATCAAAAATCCGTGACGATTTAAATCGTATTTCAGAGCAATTACAGGTTTTGAAAAACAAAAAAGAGATTCTCGCCGCCAGACAAAATCGAGCTGACCTTCAAGAATCACTCAATTCAAAATCTACTAACCCTGCATTGGAAGTGAACAATATTTTTGAACGCTGGGAAGGTTCAGTCGTCAGTTCAGAATTTGAAGCGCCCGATTGTGATTTTGATTCAGACCCTCTCGCCCAGGAATTTGAACATGAAGAGGATGAATTGGCATTAAAAATGATACTCGATGAACTAGAAAAACAAAACCAGCAACCTGAAAACACCGCCAAAGATAAGAAATAGGAGAAAATCATGTACATCAATGAAACTCAAGAATTTGAACCCTCAACACCAATACATTCAGTCGAACACCAATCAAGGGATGCCGCCTCATTAAACAATAGCAAAAACCTGACCCATAAAATAACAACTTACTTGCGCTGGATTGGATCAGCATTGATCATTTTGTCCGCAATCAGCTTTATGCTGCAAGGCTATGATGAAATTCTGCCAGCTTACCGATATTGGGTCGGCTTGGGTCTGACATTATTACTCTGCGGCGGCGGACTAATTTGCGCCTATTTATTCCATGAAACCAAAGGAGCCAGAATATTATTCGGATTAGGGGCTGCCTTCCTACCTGTTCAGGTAACTCAGGTTAGCGCAATGATCTACGGCTACTGGCATGGTCAGCAAGCCTTACAACCAGAATATAGCTGGCTGCAATTTATGGATGTCAGCCCTACCATCATAGCACTGGATTTAGCCATTACCGGCTTGCTATTGTTTCTGGTTAGCTATGCCAGTTTTTCCATACTGGCTCGAAAACATCTTAAAACCTTATTAATTGCTTCAGCGACGGGCAATATAATCTTGATGCTTCCTATACGTGATGGTGCCTTAATACCCTTTATTATTGCAGGACTATTCATTTATTTAAGACAAATTGAGCATCATTTACATAATGACCGCAGTATGCGTTTAAAAGAAGGCCTGGCTGCTAGAGCATTAATCAGCCTGCCTCTATTGATCATCACTGGACGCAGCTTGCTTCATCCAACATCATGGATACTAGCGCTGGTGGTTTCATCGATGATAGTTGTCCACTGCATTTTTGACATCAAACGTTATACTAATTCTGCCAACATTATCTACCTCAACCAATGGCTAGGAACTTTTGCTGCGATCTCTGCTTGGTTCACTGTTTTATCTCAATTTGAGACAGTTTATAGCAATCAATTTGGGCTATTTTTACCGGTCGCTGTTATCCTGTTTGCCCTGTCGTCACAGGTTGAATATCATGCCAGCCTATATCGCACAATCAGTGCTTGGTTAATCTTGCTGTTAACATTCGGTGCAATGATTGATCAGCAAAACATGGCTCCGGTTATTACCATTGCAGCAGGTATCTTGCTAAGTTTAGCGGGAATTAAGAAACATGAAAAAACACCACTTATCATAGGTAATCTCTGTGTAACTAGTGGCTTTATGTATTACGGGCAATTTTTGACAAGTTTGTATACAAAAGCGCCGTGGGCAAGCACAATTGCCTTAGGTTTGATGGTTATCTTACTGGCCTCTTATATTGAGAACAAGGAAATTAAAATCCTGGCCAAATCCCGTTATTATTTTGACCAGATAAAAAGCTGGGATTAACACAGTCGGAAATAATCTCAAAAATATTGCACGAACCAGAAGAACCAAGACTCGATGGTTCGTGCAAAATCTCAAAAAATCCAAACCTGGTCCAAATAGCATTTTTTCCTGGCTCAATAGTTTGAACGGTTATAATAATGACTACCCATCACTATGACTAAATGGATTATTTGCTGATTAATATTAAATTGGAAAAATCACCGCACTGCCAACTCCCCATCTCTAAATCTTCAAAAAACAAGACCCTATTTCTCTTGCTTGTTTCTGCTGCCTTAGTCAGCGGCTGCGGTCTCATTCCAGATCATCAAATTGAACCAGTCAAAATGGATATTCCCGTGCACTGGCAAGCTATTGAGAACTCCAATGGCATGGTCAGCAACGATTGGATCAACAGCTTTTCCACGCCCGAGTTAACGCATTTGATTACCGAGGCCTTACACTACAATTTCGATCTGAAAGCTGCTGCTGCGCGTGTCAAAACCGCCCAGGCATTGGTCAGAATAAATGGAGCAGATCGCTTTCCGCAATTTTCTTTCGGCTTCGATGCCAGACGATCGCAACGAAACTCAACCAGTGGCTTTCGCATTTCCAGTCCAATCTCAAACAGCTTTGGCATTGATTTCAGTATAAATTGGGAACTGGATGTCTGGGGAAAACTGCAAAATCGCGCTAATGCCGCCGAACTGGATTTCAAGGCATCTGAGGCCGACTACCGCGCCGCTCGTTTTTCTCTGGCCGCAAATGTTGCCAAGTCCTGGTTTAATTTAATCGAAGCGCGCCAGCAAAGTCATTTGTTACAAAAAAAAGTGACTGCTTTTGAAACTGCAAGACAGATTATTGAAGATGGCTATGCCATTGGCGTCAACAGCGCTCTTGATGTGCGTTTGGCAAGAGCCAATGTCGCCAGCGCAGAAAGCCAGTTACAGGCACAAAAAATACAACTGGATAATACCAGCAGAGCTTTGGAAGTTTTATTGGGACGTTATCCACGCGCAGAAATCCTTGGTGCAGACCAATTGCCCAGACTGCAACACACCGTCAAATTAGGATTACCTGTTGCCTTACTCAGACGCCGGCCTGATATACTGGCTGCTGAACATCGGCTGGCAGCCAGCGATCAAAGAGTCAGTGAAGCCATCAAAAGTTTACTACCGACTTTCAGCTTGTCCGCTAATGCCGGAACCAATACTGGTGATATTCGGGATGTCCTTAATTATGACGCCTTGGTCTGGAATATAATAGGCAATATGACCCAGCCAATTTTTCAGGGAGGTCGATTGATTGCCAGTAAATTCCAGGCCGACGCCATTAATGAAGAAGCCTTGGCAAATTATGGACAGATCGTATTACAAGCATTTTTTGAAGTGGAAACGGCAATCAAAGCTGAACAATTGCTGGAAAAACAAGAACAGGCATTATCGCTGGCCGTTACAGAATCTGTGGAAGCAGAAAATCTGGCATTGGAAGAATATAATGCCGGTATTGTCGACATGACAACCTTATTGGAAGCACAACGCCGTTCCTATGATGCCCAAAGCGCATTATTGCAGGTTTCGAATCAACGTCTGACCAATCGGATTAATTTATATCTTGCCCTGGGAGGGGCTTTTTCCAAACAAGAATCAAAACAAAATCCAGAACAAGTCGAAAACAATAATTTACCCATTCAACTTTTATCTCAGGACTAATTCATGAAATGGATAAAATTCATTTTCCCTGTTCTGATTCTGCTTGCTGCAATCGGCATCAGTTTCCTGATTATGCAATCATCAGAAAAACCTGCCCAGGGAAAACGTAAAATACAACCGACAGCCGTTGAAGTCATTCCATTAAAAAAACAGGATTTTCAGGTTGTATTACAAACCCAGGGAACAGTAAAACCCCGTACTGAAAGCTCCCTGATACCCGAAGTATCCGGTAAAATCATCTACACGTCTGATCATTTTCAAGAAGGCGCTTTTTTTGAAAAAGGCGATGAATTATTACGCATTGATGCCAGTAATTATGATATTGCAGTAACCGTTGCCAAATCACAGTTGGCCGAAGCACAGCTGGCATTGGCTGAAGAACAGGCGCTGGCAAAACAAGCATTAAGGAATTGGCAGCGCCTTGGAAAAACCACGCAGCCAACCGCATTGGTACTTCACAAACCACAATTGGCACGCGCCAAAGCCAAAGTTGCTTCTGCAAAAGCCCTGCTGAAACAGGCGCAACTTGACTTGCAACGTACTCGTATCAAAGCCCCTTACGCTGGCAGAGTCATGGAGAAAATGGCAGATGTCGGGCAATATGTTTCTCCGGGAACTGAACTGGCAAAAATTTTTGCTGTCGATTTTGCTGAAATTCGTTTGCCATTAAGTAACCAACAGCTGGGATTTATTGATCTTCCTGAAAGCTACCGCGAAAAAAAACAAACGCCAACAGACCTGCCCGAAGTTATTCTCAGCAGCAACTTTGGTAACAGACAATATCAATGGCCTGGCAGGATTGTTCGGACTGAAGGGACTTTCGACACAAAAAGCCGGCGGTTATTTGTGGTGGCTCAAGTGGATAATCCTTATGGTTTGAAAGAAACCAACAAACCCCCGCTAAAAATAGGTCAGTATGTAGAAGCCAAAATCAAAGGAAAAATACTTGAAAATGTCTTTATCATACCCAGGGCGGCGGTTAGAGAGAATTCTCAAATTTTACTGGTCGACAAAAATAATCAACTCCTGCCTCGTCAAATCAAACCAGTCTGGCAAGATAACCAGGTCATCATTATTGCTGACGGCGCTGAAGAAGGTGATTTACTGTGTATTACGCCTGTCGCATCAGCGGCAAAAGGCATGCCTGTTTCAGCAATTATTAAAAATCATCAACACCTTCCATCAAACCAGGAACAACATTAATGACAAGCCTGATTCGCTGGTTTACTTACAATGATGTTGCAGCCAATTTATTGATGCTGTTGATTATTCTGGCAGGCATTTATTCCTATCCAAAAATCCCCATGGAAATATTGCCTCGTTTTGACACGGATACCGTCAATATTCGAGCTTCCTATGAAGGCGCAACCCCTGTCGAAATGGAGCAGAATGTAGTCATTCGTATAGAACAGGCTATTTCTGATCTTGTCGGTATCAAACAAATTCTGGCGACGGCATTGGAAGGAACCTGCAATATTGAAGTCGAAATAGCCCAGGGTTATAACGAACGGGAAATCATGGAGGATATCCAAAACCGTATTGACGCCATCGAAACTTTTCCGGAAGAAATGCGACGCCCGATTATCAGTCTGAACCAGCGGAATATTGACGTTATCAGTGTGATTGTTTCAGGTGAATTCGGCCAGCGAGAATTAAGAAATATTGCTGAAAAAGTGGCAGATGACCTTCGCTCAAAACCTGGAATCAGTCAGGTTGAGCTGGTTGGCGCTCTGGCTTATGAGATTTCCATTGAAATTTCCGAACAAAATCTGAACCGCTACGATCTGACCTTCAAGGAAATCGCCGAAGCAATTCGACGCAGCTCTATTGATATTCCCGCTGGACAAATCAGAACCCAGGGCGGTGATATCATGCTCAGCTCCCGCGGCCTGAAATATACCCAAGAGCAATTTTCAAATATCGTCATTCGTACCAGTGAACAGGGAATACGATTGACACTGGGCGAAATTGCCGAGATCAAAGACGGATTTGTTGAAGGCCAGGTGGTATCCCGATATCAGGGAAAACCTGCATTAATGGTTGATGTCACCCGAGTCAGCGATGAAAATGCCATTGCAATTGCAAAAACCGTCAAGCAGTACATTATAGAAGTTCAGGAACGTCTTCCTCCATCAGTCAACATCAGTTACTGGCGAGACCGTTCCAAAATTATCAAAGGACGAATCGATTTATTACTCAGCAGCGCTTTTCAGGGCGGCATTCTGGTTTTTATTTTACTGACTCTGTTTTTGCGTTTAAAAATCGCATTCTGGGTTTGTGTGGGCATACCGGTCAGTTTTTTTGGCGTAATAGCGCTCATGCCGATAATGGATGTCACCATTAACGTCACCAGTATGTTTGCCTTCATCATGGTGCTCGGCATTATTGTTGATGACGCAATTGTTACTGCCGAAAATATTGCCACCCACCTCGCCATAACTGACAATCATGTTGAAGCAACCATTCAAGGCGTTAAAGAAGTCACCGTTCCGGTAACTTTTGGAGTGATGACCACGGTGGTTGCATTTTTACCGATGCTGAATATCGAAGGCAGTCGCGGCAAAATTTTCGCTTCTATCGCCTTGGTTGTTATCCCGGCTTTATTGTTTTCGCTTTTGGAAACCAAATTAATCCTGCCTGCTCATTTAAAACATATCCGGCCATTATCTGACAGCGCTAAAAAGTCCTGGCTGAGTCGAATCCAAAGTTATTGCAGCCATTTTCTGAATCAATTTATTCAGGGAATCTACCAGCCATTTCTGGAAAAAGTGATCAAACAGCGATATTTAACCCTGGCTGCTTTTGTTGCCTTAACAATCATTCTGCTCAGCCTGGTTGCCAGCGGTCGTCTTGCCTTTACATTTTTTCCCCGCGTAGAAAGCGAGGTTGCAACAGCCACGCTGAAATTTCCAGTCGGTACACCCTTTACCCTCACCGAAAAATATACCCGACAAATTGCAGAAGCAGCCTACCAGTTACAAAAAAAACATACCAATGAAGAAACCGGAACCAGTGTTATTAAAGCGGTTTACTCTATAGCTGGCTATCCATCACGCGCCGGTAATGCCCAACCGCATCTTGGAAAAATACGCTTTGAAGTAGTGCCGCCTGAAAAACGCCAGCCCTATATCTCTGTCACACAACTAACCAGAGAATGGCGAAAAATGATCGGTATTATTCCCGGTGTTGAAGAATTGAGTTTTCGCTCGGAAATCGGCCATCGCCTAAATCCTATTGATATCCAGGTTCAATCCAGTAATTTGCAGCAATTAAAAGCCATTACCGAAGAAATCAAACAACAACTGGCAACTTATCAGGATATCAACGATATTTATGACAACGCCGAATCCGGCAAACAGGAAATTCAGTTATCCATTAAACCCCAGGCAGAACTGCTGGGGCTAAGCTTGCAAGACCTTGCCGCACAAGTCAGACAAGCATTTTACGGTTTGGAGGTTCAACGCATTCAGCGCAATAAAGAAGATGTCAAGGTGATGCTGCGCTATCCGTCCGACCAACGCAAATCACTCAACAGCCTGGAATCCATGTTAATACGCACTCAAAACGGCGCTGAAGTGCCATTTTCTGATGTCGCGGAAATCAAATATGGTCGAGGTCCAACCGCCATATTGCACGTTGATGGCAGGCGTTCAATCAATATCCGCGCTGACATCAACAAGGAAAAAGGCAATGCCAATCGCATCAAGCAAGAGATTTCCAAATTCATGCAGGAATTACTCGTCAAATACCCTGAAGTTCACTATTCACAGGAAGGTGAAGCCAAGGAACAACGCGAATCTTTCCATAGCCTGATGCTCGGCAGTATCTTTATTTTTGTATGTGTCTATGCTTTATTGGCTATTCCTTTTCAGTCCTATATTCAGCCATTAGTGGTGTTACTCGCAATCCCATTCGGTTTAATGGGCGCCCTGTTGGGCCACTTGCTGATGAACATGCATCTAAGCATAAACAGTCTGTTAGGAATGTTGGCTTTATCTGGTGTTGTAGTTAATGACAGCCTGGTATTGATCGACCGGTTTAATACCTTACGTGACAACGGCATCCAAGCTAAAACGGCCATTATCAAAGCCGGCTGCGACCGCTTTCGCGCCATTTTACTCACATCACTAACGACATTTGTCGGCCTGATGCCATTAATTTTCGAGAAAGACACCCAGGCACAATTTTTGATTCCGATGGTGGTATCGCTTGGTTATGGAATTTTATTTGCCACACTGGTCAGCCTGATTCTGGTACCTGCTGCCAGTATTATTCTTGAGGATATGCGTTTTGGTTTTCGGAAAATAAAAAAAACAATGGGAATTTAACTATGACTTGTACCCTATCAATGATGAATCCCTACGAGCCGTATATCTTTCACCCTGTTAAAATTAATTTAACTCATCCTTCCCAAATCTCGCATGCTTATATTTTAAAAATGGGCCTATAAAAAACTTGATGATAAGGTTTACACTGACCCGAATGGCACTTACTTAAGAACTATACCTTTTAATATTAATTAGTTACTAAAATCACAAGGCGCACTCAGATAAAAGTCAACTAGTTTCACCACCCATATTGTACTATTCCACATGGCTTATCTACGTTTTCGCCAAAATCCAAGCTGGCATCAGTTTATCGTGATAAATGTTTCCGTTTGAAAGGTATTCTCTTTGTTACAAAGCCTCTTGCTTTCCACTTCAAGCTAATCATACCGGTAATGAGTCCTGCTAAACCTCCTAGTAGCCATTTCCAGTACTTGTCGAAGTAATGATCTATGAGCCACCAAATTGTGACTTTAACATCAATTTTTTTGTAGAGCAGAACGACATCATAAGGAGGTGCAAATTCATTGGGTAGAATAGCTTTAACAGTTAGATTCAGTGGTAGTTTAGCTCCGGGGTGTTTCGGTGTTATCACCCAACTCCATTTTGCTATCTCAGATGAATTAAGCGTTTTCCTCACTGGTGTACTTGGATCAATATCAAAATCACCGCCGGATAAACCTGCCTCCATCACCTGAGCCCACTTTGCAGTGTCAGATTCAATACGCGAAGTATTTTGGGGATCAAGTTTTTTGAGGTGTTTTTCAAGCGCTAATTTTTCATTTTGCGGATCAATTAACAAATAAATTATTGTTGGTCTAGCAACTTTTATAGGCGAAGGAGGATTGAACACGTAAGCCGCCTGTTTTAATGTGTTCAAATATTCTTCAATACGGGTCTGAAATGATTTTATAGTATCAGAACGAGGCTTTTCGGGTAATTCTGGCAAGTCTTTAGTTTTTACTACTGGAACAACTCGTGCCAATGATGGCTTATTTTTTTGGCCAGATTTCGTTATTTTGCTATTTACAATTTTCACATGACCCTTTTCTAGATTTATTGAGCCAGCTGTTGCTTGTAAATGCCTCAGCTGCGCCAAAGCATCTGCATTACCTTGTTCAGTCGCTTTGTTATACCACTTTCTCGCCAATTTCAGGTTGGGCGATCTACCCATACCTTTTTCGTAAATCTCGCCAACCCTCATTTGCGCCTCGGCATCACCTTCTTTAGCATGAGGCAACCAGATCGTTAATGCTGATTCATAGTTTGCTCGATCATAAGGGACATATTCACCCCCTCTTATTTCGCAATTGGCGGCATTTGTCTTAATCGGTCTCCTGGCAGTCAAATAGGCCATTTCTTTACCCAGTGTTCTAATATGAGCAGGTAGCAAACAATCCACCTCTTGATCTTGCTCACTCTGTTTTACACAACAATCTTGATCACTCGAAATAACCTTAACGTTTTTCCTAACAATTTCTATCTGACAGCCTTGCAAAATAATCAGGGCAAAAACGATAAGCTTGTACTTTACAACCAAGGGCTTGTTTGCAAAAAAAATTGATAAAACCCGCAATTGAAGAAACATTTTTCAAATTAACATCGCTAAAGATTTGGTATCGTCAATTCTAATATTGATTTGCATTCCTATGGCGAAGTTCAAGAATAATCGCATTAAATTCCGCGTGAATTAGTTATTGGAGCGATTCGCCTAGTCTGAAGTAGAATAAATGGGATCAGGGTAAACACAAGTTCTGGGGGCACAATACTTAATTACGCTTAGCGATAACTACCGTAGTATGCTATTTTTTTATTGAGGGGAATTATTTTTGCCAATGTTCACTGTAGTTGCTTCATTAATCCCTCTGTTCATTTGACCCTCAGTGTGCCCTGGTTCACGAACTGAATATTAACGTGCTATTAAATCTCATATCAATAATTGGGCTAATTACCAACAGCTAAATTACATAAATGGGCAAGCGAGTTGAAAAACTGATATTTGAACAGTTTTTTATATATCTACGCATAAAAAATACAATCAATAAGTTCATTTTCCAAGGTAATTTTTAACTAATGGAATGCGGAATATTTCCTTGCTTTCAGGCTAACGGTACGTTTCAACTGCCCCTGAAATAGCTCAGATGGTATGACTGTCATTTTTTTGAGAAAAATGTCCAGGAACAATTTCTGATTCCAATGGTAGAATATCTTAGTTCCGACATTCTGTTTGCTACACTAGTCAGCCTGATACTGGCACTTTCTGTCAGTATAGGTTCTGGGGTTTTTGGGAGCACAATATTTAATTTTCAGCACAACATCAGAAATAAGTATTGTGTACCCAGAATTTCCAGTAGGGACGCAAGATTTTGGCAATGGGCACGTTGGCGGTGAGCGGGACTCCGCGTTTGCCGGGTCAATCTAGGCGGCGCGTTCCTGTGGGGCCTTCGATGATGTGGCCTGAGAGTTCTTGTTTCTGCAAATCCCAATTGATGCGCTGGGTGTGTTGCGTAGGGGCGTATTGCAATACGCCCGTACGATATACGCCCCTACGATATGCGCGCCCACCGATATCCAATTTTGTTTCGGTAACACCACAACTGGGAAACAATTCCATCATTTTTTCAATCTGTTCTCGGGTGAGATTTTTGGATTGCATTTTCATTTTTTCCATTTATTGTCTCCATTTGCCGGATTTAAGGCATCTAACTCCCATTTTAACGGGTTGTTTTCGATATATTCGTTTATTCGTTGAAAGTCATCCTCATTGCGGATGATGTGTTCATAATAATTGCGTTGCCAGAATTTTTGCCCGGGTGTTTGGCAGAGATGGTTGATTTGTTTGGTGACGGCGGATTTGAACCCACGTACAATGGCGCCAATTGTCTGCGATGGTGATTTAAACCCAGTGGGGGCGGATGGCGTACGGGCGTATTGCAATACGCCCCTACCATCGTAATTGATAATCAAAACCCCATGAAAATGTTTGGGCATGACGACAAATTTTCCACAACTCACATTGGGCCGCAATTGTTCGGTTTTCATCCACTCTTCTTGTACAATCCTGCCAAATTCATTCAATGCCATCTCGCCTTCAACAATTTCACCCAGTAGACAAACGTGATTGTGTGTGCAAATGGTAACAAAATATGCACCGGCCTGTGCGTAGTCATAATCTTTCAGGCGTATTGAGCGACGATTTCGTCTGTCATTTTTCATTGTGAATAAAATCTGAAACGAAAATCAGGGGATATTGAATAACAGCTCAACCAGTTCCCGGTTCAGGTAATAATTTTCCCTGCCAAGTTTGTGTTTTTCGAGGATGCCATAGTCAGCCAAGGCATCGAGATAACGGGTGGCTGTCGCCCTGGATACTCGAATATCGTGTTCCAGAAATTGTACTTTGGTGTATGGGTGATGAAAAATGTTGTTAATTAAATCCTGGCTGTAGAATTTAAACTGATCTCTGATGGTATGTTTTTGTTTCTGTAACAAGTCTTTTATGGCTTCAACCAGAATAATGGTTTGACTGGCAGTGATTTCAATACCTTTTAACATATAAACAATCCAACCCTGCCAGTCATTATTGGCCCTGACTTGTTGTAACTGCTGATAATATTTGCTTTTGGTGTGGTTGATGTAGCGGCTTAGATAAAGAACGGGGGAATCCAGTAATCCTGTTTTGACCAGATAAAGGATGTTAATGATGCGGCCGGTTCTGCCATTGCCATCGTAAAAAGGATGGATGCTTTCAAATTGGTGGTGAATAAGCGCCATTTGCACTAATGGATCGTTCTGGGGCGGCTCTTGATTGATGACTTGCTCCAGGTCGGTCATTAATTCCGGGATTAGTTGAGGTTCTGGCGGAGTGTAGATAATGTCTCCCGTTTGCTCATTTTTTAATACGGTGCCCAGTTGTTTTCTGAAACCGGCCCGGTTGTTTTCCAGGTTTTCCTGTATTTTCAGGATGGTGTTTAATGTCAGCAAACCTTGCTCTTTTACGGCCTGATATCCCACTTGCAAAGCACGGTTATAGTTGGCGACTTCTTTTGTCGCCAGATTGCTTAAATCAGTTCTTAACGTGTGCTTATACAGTTCATCCTGGGTAGTAATGATATTTTCTATTTCGGAACTGTCTTTCGCTTCTTGCAAGGTCAATGTTGACAATAGGATTTGCTGATTGGGAATGCTTTTAATCACACCTTTAAGTTCAGCTAATGGCCGATGCGCTTGAATTAAAGCCGTTAGGATGGCCGGATCATTTGCATCAATCGTGCTTGTTGATAATTTTTGCATTGTGATTTCCATTCAGAAAGGTGGTTTTTTGAACATTAACCTGAGAATCTTCTCATAAATATCAATTTTTGAGAAGATTCCAGCAAGCCGTGTTACGAAAAAGAAAATGAGCAAGATCCAAAAAGAAATAATGTTTACACTGTCCCCATGACACCATTTTTGCCTCCATATTACCCGGCAGTCATGTAAAATAACCCCTTAGTAAAACACCAGTATAACGAGAACGCCTTATGTCAAAAACCGGCCGTAATGACCCCTGCCCTTGCGGAAGTGGAAAAAAATACAAAAAATGTTGTCTTAAAAAAATGACCGCGTCAGTTTCCAGCTTGACGTGGCAAAAAATGCGCAGAACTGAAGGTGAGCTGGCTGATATTCTTATCGCCCATGCACAAAAATATTATACTCTTGATGTCTTGACAGAAGCATGGCGTGAATTCATGGTTTGGACACATACTGATATTCCGAAAAATCCAGGTCTTGATTTTGAAACCATTTTTATGCCCTGGTTTTTGTATAACTGGATTCCAGATAACGAAGATTTGGAGGGAGACTATAATTTACCGGAAATGTCGATTGCCATGCATTACCTGAACAAAAGAGGACAAAAAATTGATTCTTTTGAGCGCCGGTTCATTGAAGAAGTTTGTTCCCAACCATTCAGCTTTTTTCTGGTAACAGATGTTGACCCCGGTAAAAAATTATTTCTGAAAGATCTGCTACTCCAACGTGAAATTGAAGTTCATGAGCGTACTGGTTCAAAAGCGGAGGCAAAAAACACTATTTTGTTTGCACGAATAATGACCATGGATAACCATTCCATTATTCTTGGAAATTCAACAACGGGCATACCGCCGTCCTATATTCATTACTTTATTGATTTGCGCGAATCATTTAATGAACAAGGGGAAACCTTAGATAAAGAAGTATTACTGGAAGACGACCTTGAAATTCGTGAAATCTTCCTTGATATCTGTGAAGAACTGGATAACCCGCAACTTCCGCAATTGCGTAATGCTGATGGAGATAAACTGGAACCAACCAAGCTTTACTATACACTGAATTGTTCGCCATACGAAGCTGTGGTAAGACTAGCCAGCCTGTCTTTTGGTCATACTGATGACATTATCAGCGATGGCAAATTTAACATACAAGGCGAATTACAATCAATCATATTTCCATGGCTAAAAAAAACTAAAGACAATACAGTTCTAGGTGATATTACGATTGATGGCGATCAACTCATTATCGGGGTCAATTCCAGAGAACGGGCAGAAACAATCAAACGCAAAATAACTCGTCGATTAGGTAAACTGGCGCTATTTCAACATGCAACGATTGAGTCGCTTGAAAAACTGCTGGAAGACCAACAAAACAACCCGCCTGTCAATTCTGTCAGACAGCAACAAGAACATCAGGAATTGATGCAGTCACCTGAAGTTGAAGCCTTTCTGAAAGAAAAAGCCGAACAACATTGGAAAGACTGGATTGACACCCCACTACCGGCGCTTAAAAACCAAACCCCGAGGGAGGCTGCTAAAACCAAAATTGGCAGAGAACGTCTGGAAGCGCTATTTATTCAATTCGAGCGACATGATCAACAAGGACCGCAACCGTTCGCTCCGGATCTAAAAAAACTTCGGCAATCAATTGGTATGGATTGAGTTGTCAGAACACTTACACCCCGTTTTGAATAAAATAACCGGGCTGAATGACCAGGTCCAGATACAAATTAAAAACGAAAGGCTTATCGGGTTGTGTTGATAAAGGCATGTTGTTTAATTTGCACCTGAACCCAATTATTCTATCTGTGATAGGGATGCCCATATCGTTTTCGGGTATTTTTTCCTGAAAAAGGTGACTTGTCATCCTTTTCACTGATTTCCATTGCAGATAGTTCTGTTTTCTCCAAGCCCTTTGTTCGCGCGACTTGCTGTGCTTTTAACCTGGCACGAACCTGGCCGCGATTGCGGTATGGAGGTTTTTCTCTGTAAGCTACAATAATCGTTTCTGTAGAAGCAATCGAAGAAACAAACTGATTGTCGCCTGGTGCGGCAGCCAAAGCCGAACTGGCTAAAATACCCACTCCAAAAGACATTCCAAATATTTTAAAGGCAGGCCACTTACTCATTAGCATCTCCTCTTATTTTGATTTACTATCTTATTTGGTATTGATTCGATATCAATTTAAAGACAAAACTACATCAATCTTTTGTTAGCGTCAAGTTTTATTACAAGTATATTTATCCAGGCTACGCCTCAATGAGGTGCGCTAGATATTTTTTTGCACCTTGATGGTGCTGACAAGGCATAAAACTGACGCCCCGTTCCTTGTATATGATTGTATAGTAACAATTAATTTTAGTTAGCATGTAATTTGCTAGCATCTAAGGTAAGTTTCTTTCTGGAGTACCGGCGATGTTACATTTTAGAATCCTCATGTCTGTTTTGCTCTTCTTTTTACTAGAACCCAGTGCTAGCATCGCCTCTGATTTCGGCACTTCAGTTCCTATAAATAAAAAGGGCTTTACGACCTATTATGTCTCAGGGTCCATCAACGGCTCAGGAACAACGGATTTTCTGGTGGATACAGGCTCCGGATATTCAGCAATTAATGAAGCGACACTGGATAAACTGAAGATTCAGGGCAAAGCAGAATTTATGAAAAACGTTTCTGCCACTTTGGCAAACGGGTCAAACGTTACTTTGCCAGTCTATAAAATTTCCAGCATCAATATTGGTGGAGAGTGTGATATTTACAATGTCGAGGCTGTTGTCCTGCCTGGTAGAATGAGGAATATTCTCGGCCTGAGCGCCCTGGAAAAAACTGCCCCGTTTGCCATTTCCGTCAACCCTCCCAAGCTACTTCTTAGTCATTGTCCAAATCTAAGCACTTAACAAAATTCTTTTTCCACTGGAAACCAACAAACAGCAAAGGAGTCAGGTGCAAACTAAATAACGCACCCTTTCAACAACACCCGACAGACCGTTTCGCTTTTAATTTATCTCCGACTCCAGTTACCACTCACATTATTAACGACATTTGTCGGCCTGATACCATTAATTTTTGAAAAAACATCCAGGAATAATTTCTGATTTCAATGGTAGTATCTTAGTTACGGCATTCTGTTTGCCACGCTAGCCAGCCTGGTTCTGGCACCTGCTATCAGTATTATTCTTGAAGATATGCGTTTTGGTTATCGAAAAATTAATGCATGGATTGTAAAATAGCCTATTCCAAAAATACCAACCTTGCTATTCCATTTTTTAACTTAATCACTACAACCTGATTCTTCTGGAAAATCAATTTAATGCAAAAAACTATTATTCAAGCACTAGATTTTGACGGCGTTATTTGCGATAGCGCAGTTGAAACTGGAATTGCCGGCTGGAAAACAGCCTGTAAAATTTGGGACGACTTTGCCACTCCATTACCGCCAGAACAACTGATCGAAAAATTTCGTCAGGTTCGCCCGATTCTGGAAACCGGCTATGAATCAATTTTATTGATGAGATTACTTAACCAAGGACAATCGGTTGAAGCAATTCTGAATCATTTCCCCCAGCAAAAAAATCAACTTCTGAAAGAAAACAAATTAGATGTCGCCGATTTAAAAATAATATTTGCTGAAACCAGAGATCACTGGATTAATTCAGACCTTGAAAACTGGATTGAAATGAATCCGCTATTTCCCGGTGTTAAGGAAAAACTGCGGAATCTTGACAATGAAAACCCCTGGTACATTATCACCACCAAGCAGGAACGTTTTGTCCAATTCATTCTAGAAGCTAACCGGATTGAATTATCCGAAGAACAGATTTTTGGTCTGGATAGAAATATGGGGAAAAATGCGGTTCTGGAAAGCTTAGTTAACAAACACAACGATGACGTAATTTTCTTTGTTGAAGATCGCTTGCCGACCTTACAAGCAGTCCAAACTAATAGCCAATTATCCTCCGTGGAATTATTTTTCGCCTTGTGGGGATATAACACCAAAGAAGATAAAGCCATCGCCGCGCAGAACCAATCCTTTAAGCTAATATCCCTAGAAGATTTTCTCATCTGAATAGTGCTGTTCATGTGCCAACAATTTTTGCTTGATGGTTAACTTTTCACCTGCTGTAGCACCATCATAACCACCCAGGCCTTTAGCTGACACTACTCGATGACAAGGAACAATTAATGGATAAGGATTTTTTCGGCATGCATTACCCACTGCCCTGGCACTGGTTCCAAGTAATTGTGCCAATTCACCATAAGTACGAGTTTGCCCCGATGGAATTTGCCCCAGTGCCTGCCAGACTTTACTCATAAAAGGGGTTCCCCGTTGAGTGAGTTTTACAACAATTTTAGCCTCGGGATTTTGCCAATATTGGTGAATTTGCTGAACGACATCTTTCAAAAAACCACTTTCAGCAGGCTTGGGGAGGGCTTGATCAACTAACCATCCAATCTGAACCAGTTCATTTCCTCTGGCTTGGAGTCTGAGATAACCAGCGGGGGTTTCAATTATCGACATATCCTCATTTGCCTCGGCAAAAACCACTTCCATTGGCAAATTCATATCGTCATATTGGGGTGCTTGCGGTAAACTTTTCAATCGCTCATGAAAACAGGCCGTGACCGCGCCAACCAATGCATCAAGAACATCATCCTTAGCCAAGTGCTTTTTTGAAAAACGCGACAATGCATCTTCAATAATAGAATCAGCGACCCCGCAGAATTTATTTAACAACTCTCTACGTTCTCTAAATCCCTGTTCGGTTCTCTTGTTATGCTGCATGGGTTGATGGCAATTGAAAGCCCAGAAACATAGTTCGGGATGCATTTCTCTAATTTTGTAACGGCCCTTTCCAGCCAGTAAAAAATCATCCACCTGACTGATTTTTGGCATAATATTCCAGGTTTGCTTAGATAGCTTTCTACCGGTTTTCTGAAAATTCAGTTCACTGGCTTGTTGATAATTTTTTGCATACAAACTTTCTCTACATGGCACAGGAAAAACACTGGCGTTGCGCTTAGGCTTCAGTTTATTCCGTGCCTCGATATCACAGACTCTTTCCCGCTTTCCACTCGACTTAAGGCCCATGGGAATATCGATCAAAACCAGATGAGCAGCTGGCAGATGATCTGATAATTCTGAAATCTGCTCGAAAATACCCGTTTGCCATTGTTGGTTTTGGTCAAAACCAACATAAAACCAGCCTGCCTTGCAACCATCAATTCCTATAAACTTCATCGGGTTCTTGATTTAAGGTAAAATGAGCAACAATTATATTATGAAACCATTGATAAACTGACAATGATTAATAGAGCGCTTCTTGTTATATTGAGCACTATGGTGCTTTCTGCATGTCAAACAAACATGGCAGGCCGGTCACAACTGGCTTTTATGCCAGAAAGCCAGGTCAGTCAGATGGGACTGACTGCTTTTGAGGAAATGAAACAAAAAAAGCGTATCAGCACCAATCAGAAATACATCCAGTTTGTTAAATGTATTACCGATGCATTGATCGGTGTTGTTGGCGGTAATTGGGAAGTTGTGGTTTTCGAGGATAAGCAACTGAATGCCTTTGCTTTGCCTGGAAGAAAAATTGGCATTTATACAGGATTAATTGATCTGGTAGACAATCAACACCAGTTAGCGGCAGTGATTGCCCATGAAATCAGCCATGTACTTTTGCGCCATGGCAATGAGCGCATGTCTCAAAAAGCAGCAGTTTTAGGCACTGTTGCCCTGATTCAGGCAGCAGCCAGACCTGAAACCCTGCTAGGCCAAAAAGCATTGGGGTTATTAGGCGTTGGCGCAGAATATGGCATTATCATGCCATTTAGCCGCTCTCATGAAAGTGAGGCCGATTTGTATGGTCTGGAGATCATGGCGAAAGCCGGTTTCGACCCGAGACAAAGCGTTAATTTATGGCAAAAAATGTCACAAGCGGCAGGCGGCAAAGTACCGGAATTTTTATCAACACATCCGTCCCACTCCACCCGAATTGAAGACCTTCAGGAAAAGATGTCTTCTGTTTTGCAATTGCAACGTCAGGCCATTGCCCAAGGACGCGCCCCACATTGCAAAAAGCAATGAACCCGAATTTACAACACTTACATACTTATCCCTTTGAAAAACTGGCACGTTTAAAGCAGGAAGTTACTGCGCCAGAAGACAAAACCCATATTGCCCTTTCAATTGGTGAACCCAAACATCCAACACCGCATTTTATTCAGGAAACGCTTTTGGCACATCTTCATGGGCTGGGAAATTACCCAACAACCAAAGGGATTGCTGAATTAAGAGAAGCCATTGCAAACTGGCTGGCCAACCGTTTTCAAATTCCTGCAAAACAACTAAACCCTGACACCCAGATTTTACCTGTCAATGGCACAAGAGAAGCTTTGTTTTCTTTTGCCCAAAGCGTTATCGATAATCGTAACAAAGCGGTTGTAATGATGCCTAACCCTTTCTATCAAATCTATGAAGGGGCGGCAATTCTGGCTGGGGCTGAACCCTATTATTTGAATACAACTGCAGAGAATAATTATTTACCCGATTTTGATTTGATTCCGGAAACTATCTGGCAACGCTGTCAGCTTATTTATATTTGTTCACCCGGAAATCCTACTGGCACAGTACTGGAACAACAAGACTTTGAGAAATTACTCAATCTTGCCAGCCAGTATAATTTCGTTATTGCATCAGACGAATGTTACAGCGAAATCTATGCGGACGAACAAAACCCACCAACAGGACTATTACAAGCAGCTTACGCAATGGGAAATACCAACTTTGACCATTGCGTGGTTTTTCATAGCCTGTCAAAACGATCCAATGCTCCCGGACTCAGATCTGGATTTGTAGCCGGTAATGCCGAAATTCTGAAAGATTATTTCCAATATAGAACCTATCATGGCTGCGCTATGCCTTTGCCCGTTCAACACGCCAGCATCAAAGCCTGGAAAGATGAGGACCACTGCAAAGAAAATCGCCAAGCCTACCGAGAAAAATTTACTGCTGTCGTGGACATTCTGAAAAATGTTTGTACAATCACGATGCCGCCAGCAAGCTTTTATATCTGGCTAAATACGCCCATCAGCGATCTGGACTTTGCTCAGCAATTATATGCCAGGGAAAATATTACAGTATTGCCCGGCAGTTATCTTTCCAGAGATTTTCTTGGCATTAACCCGGGTAGAAATCATGTTCGGATGGCTTTAGTAGCCCCGCTTGATGAATGTATTGACGCTGCAAACAGAATAAAAAATTTCTTTAACACTTTATAGATAAAATCATGACACAACTTGAAACCATCATAAATGACGCGTTTGAACAACGCGCTGACATCAGCCCTAGCAATGCTTCTGCAGAAATCCGTGAAGCGGTGGAAGAAGCTATCAACATGCTGGATAGCGGCAAGGCCCGTGTGGCTGAAAAAACCAGTGGCGACTGGATAGTGAATCAATGGCTGAAAAAAGCCGTATTGTTGTCTTTTAGAATCAATGAAAACAGAGTTATGGATGGTGGCGTCAACCGTTACTACGACAAGGTGGAAACCAAATTTGCCACTTACACCCCTGATGACTTTGCAAAAGCTGGAGTCAGAGTTGTACCCAATGCAAATGCCCGACACGGCTCGTACATTGCACCTGGCGCAGTTTTAATGCCCAGCTATGTCAATATTGGCGCTTATGTAGATAGCGGAACTATGGTCGACACCTGGGTAACTGTTGGCTCATGCGCCCAAATTGGCAAGAATGTTCATTTATCTGGCGGGGTCGGCATCGGTGGCGTTTTGGAACCTCTACAAGCCGGCCCAACCATTATTGAAGATAACTGCTTTATTGGCGCACGTTCTGAAATTGTTGAAGGTGTGGTGGTTGAAGAAGGCTCGGTTATTTCCATGGGCGTTTATATTGGCCAAAGCACCAAAATCTTCAACCGTATGACAGGCGAAATCAGCTACGGCCGTATTCCTGCCGGGTCAGTGGTTGTTTCCGGCAACCTGCCTGCAAAAGATGGCACACACAGCCTGTATTGCGCGGTCATTATCAAACAGGTTGATGAAAAAACACGCAGCAAAACAGGCATCAATGAATTGTTGCGTGATTAACTGTTGCTTTGGTGATTGTAATGGCAAGTTGGGGTAATGTAATACCCAATATTTGTGTTGTTGGGTTACGCTTTGCTAACCCAACCTACCTGTTAGCCTTTTTTGACCGGCTCTTTTCTGTAAATAATTTGGTTAATGAAAGTGTTTAAAATTAGCAGCATCAACTTCACCTTACTTTCAGCATCATGAGCGCAAGCCTTTCAAGCCAAGCCATTATCTATGCCATTCTCGCACTGAACAGTGAAATTGCTTTGCAAAAAGAATATCTGGAATCTTCAGACATCAACCAGGAAGAAATGGAAAATGAAGAAGATATTTTGTCTGACCTTGAACAAGCTTTTGCTGAATTTATCAGTGTGTACAAAACCCGTTGCAAGCAAGACAAAAAACTACCCAGTATTGACGAATTATTAAACAATCCACTCTAACCATGTACACTCTTTATGGCATAAAAAACTGTGATACGGTCAGAAAAGCTAGAAAATGGCTTGAAGAAAACGGTATCGACTATCAATTCCATGATTACAGAACTGACGGACTGAATATTGCTCTACTGGATAAGTTCACATCCAAAGCTGACTGGGAAAAACTGCTGAACAAGCGTAGCATCAGTTGGAAACAACTGGATAACGACAACAAAACAGATCTCAACGAAGCAAAAGCAACTGCTTTAATGCTGGAAACCCCCACTCTTATTAAGCGCCCTGTCCTTGATACTGGCGATCAAATCCTAATTGGCTTTAAGCCAGAAATCTACCAACAATTACAATGAGTGACACCCTGAGTCTGCTAACAGAACTTATCAAAAAACCATCGGTAACCCCAAAAGATCAGGGTTGTCAGGATTTATTGGCTCAACGTCTAAAAAAAACAGGTTTTGATGATGAGTGCCTGAATTTTGGTGATACTCAAAATATCTGGTTAAGACGGGGAAAAGCCAGGCCTTTGTTTGTGTTTCTTGGCCATACTGACGTAGTTCCTCCCGGCCCTCTTGATTCTTGGGATACTCCCCCTTTTGAACCAAGCATTCGCGATGGCATATTATATGGCCGAGGCGCTGCCGACATGAAAGGCGGCATTGCTTGTTTTGTCACTGCTGTAGAACGATTTGTTGCAGAGCATCCTGATCATCAAGGTTCTATTGCTTTGATGATTACCAGTGATGAAGAAGGCATTGCAACCAATGGCATTGTTAAAGTTATTGAGGTACTGGAAAAACGAGACGATAAAATTGACTGGTGCCTGGTTGGAGAGCCTTCCAGTGACAAAACAATCGCTGATGTGATTCGCGTTGGAAGGCGTGGATCATTGTGCGCCAAACTTACTGTTCATGGTATTCAAGGGCATGTTGCTTATCCTGAAATTGCTGAAAACCCTATTCACGCTTTCGCCCCGGCTCTTAAGGAGCTCACTGAGGAAGTCTGGGATAACGGTAATGAGTTTTTCCCCCCAACCAGCTTGCAAGTGTCGAATATAAATTCTGGTACCGGAGCGGAAAACATCACCCCTGGAAGTGTTGAAGTCCTGTTTAATTTACGTTTTTGTACCGAACTGGATGAAGCCACCATCAAACAACGCACTCATGCCATTCTGGATAAATATGATTTTAAATATGACTTACAATGGCGATTATCCGGGAATCCGTTTTTGACAGAAAAAGGGGAATTAATAGAAGCAACTCACCATGCCATTAAAACTGTCACCGGCAGAAAAACTATTGATGATACCGGGGGCGGGACTTCCGATGGCCGATTTATTGCACCGACTGGTGCACAGGTGATTGAATTGGGCCCAATAAATGAAAGTATTCACAAAATTAACGAAAATGTTGCCATTGCAGACCTGGAAGTCTTGAGCAAAATTTATGAACAAATTTTGATAAATTTACTTGTTTAATAGTCAATAAAGAATCAATTTGTTTTTTTGCCCCCAATAATACCGCGACATTATGATTGCTTCCGCCAGGACACGAGTGTTTGCTCTGCATATTTTAATTGGCGCTATCTTGAGTGTCATTTTATTGCACCCAATAACCAAAGCGGTCTATTGGTTTGAGTTTCATGATAGTATTCAGCTTAGAGGTTATAAAGATCTCTGGTCTTTTCTTTTAGATCGTTTTGAAGATTCTTTCCGCCTGGAAATGATCACCATGAGCCTGGTTTTTGCATTAATAGGCGGCTGTATCGGAGCGGTTTTTGCCTTCTATCATTTGTCGCTAATGAGATCGCTCCAAAAAGTCCAGCAACTGGAAAAAGAGCTTGCTGAAGACTTGCCTACACTTATCAAAAGCAATGAAAACGAGCGACTTGAATTCAAATCCTCCATGCGCTGGGATTTTAAGCAACAAAGAGCAAATAAAGAATTACAAGCAGTTATCGCTAAAAGTATTGCAGGATTTATGAATCATCAAGGAGGTAATCTCCTTATCGGAGTCAATGATGATGGTCAGGTTATTGGTTTGGAAAAAGATTATCAAACCTTTCGACATAAAAACCGTGATGGCTTCGAGCTTTGTCTGATGGACACAATAAAAATTTGGCTAGGTGGGGATGTTTGCAGCCTTGTTCATTGTGTTTTTCATGAGATAGAAGGTAAAGATGTTTGCCGAATTTTTATCGAATCTTCAGAAACTCCTGTATATTTCAATTCAGGAAATGTATCCAAATATTATTTACGCACAGGTAATGCCACTCGAGAACTTGATGCAAAAGAATCATTTGCCCACATATCCAAAGTACACTTTAGCTGACTTGCTTCAAAACTACTGACCACAGCCGGGAATAGTCATGAAAGACATCAATAAAAAAATCCATCAATTTGGAAATTTTCTGGTCGAAACCTTTCACTATCTGGCATTATTTGGTATTGGCAGCACCATTGTCTGGTCGGCTTCTTTTGATTTTCTGGAAATGGTCAAAGCAGGTCATGCAACACTGGAAGACATTCTGCTTTTATTCATTTACCTTGAACTAGGAGCCATGGTGGGCATCTACTTCAGAACCCACCGTTTGCCCGTTCAATTTTTGATTTACATTGCCATTACCGCACTTTCCCGCCACCTGGTTATTGACGTACGCAAGGTTGCCGACGAGTTTCATTTATATTTATTGCTCAGCACCGCTGTTGCTATATTTATACTGAGTGGTGCTACTTGGGTTTTATCTTACACCACAAAGTTATTTGGTTGCCCAGATGATGAAGTAGAAAATGAGTCAATTAATTCAGAAACATCCAATAGTAAAAAATCTTAATCTGAATCCGTAATTTCAATAGCGGCTTCAGATCTTAATTTAATCGACCTGGCTCTGCCCATCCACACAACATTGATCAACTTGTAAATTCAAGCTATTTTCTATATTCCAGCCAAGAGCAAGCTGCTCATTTTCAAGTCTGACAATTTCTGCCTTCAGGGAGATCATCGCGCTATTTAAAGATTTAATATCTTCTTCCCAATAGGATTCAAATTTCTGTATTTTTCTTTTCAGCTCCAGTACTTTCCTATAGGTCTTCTCGGTTTTAATTCTTTTTTTTCTGATTTTTTCCTGCAACTGAGAAAGTTTTAGCTTGGAAAATTCCGATTTAAGCTTGGTAACTTCAAGCTGCATTTCCTGTCTTTGTAACTGCATTAACAACGATAATACATTGTTACCCAGTTCCAATGTACGGTTTTCAAGTTGCTGAAGCTCAGTCTTTTTGTTTGCAAGATACAGTTCAACATTATTCCCAAACAAAATTTCCATTATATTTGCTGACTCGGGACTTTTGGGTGTTGATGAGCATGCACTCAGCAACACCAAACTCAATAAGGCTATGGCCCACTTTACAGAAACCAAAAGAACTCCACAGCCCTTAATCATTTTACCGATTCAGACAATTGACTTAAACGCTGGTCTTGCTTTTTCATTCCTTGCTGAATTTCTTCGAGTTTTTTATGTTGCCCGGCAAGCTTTAGTTTGTCAGCATTCAGGGTTTCGAGTTTACTTTTGGTACTGGGGCTATCTGAAAACTCCATTTTTGAAACTTCATCGAGATATTCGATTGCCTTTTTGTATTTTTCTGAAGATTGCTCAGTTTGTTTAATAATCTCAGATAACTCTTTATGCTTTTCAGCAATATCTGAAGCAATTTCCTGATTTTGTTTAATTTGTTCTTCCATTTGTGAAATCTGCTCCTGACTTTCCTGCAAACTGGTTTCCAGTGAGGTTATTTGCTTTTCTTTTGATGTAATTGCTTGATCCGCATTAGATATTTCATTATCCAGAAATTCCTCTTCAGATTTGAATTCTTCGCGCATGTTTTTTGCGACTGCACCAGCAACCAAACCTGCACCGGCTCCGGCAACTGCGCCCCATTTCGCACCATCTCCGCCACCCGCAATAGCTCCAACAGCAGCACCAACTGCCGCGCCTCCCAAAGTTCCAATAACCAGATCATCTTTTGCCAAATCCTCTAATGGTGACTCAGCATAAGTAATTCCAGTTTGGAATAATAGAAAAATGATGGTGATAATTTTTTTCATATTCATGTTTTCCCTCTGACAATTGAATTGTTTTTAATGATTAGGAATTATGTTTATAACGATTTTCCAAAAAAATATCAAAAAAATCAGCAATACCCTATCTGCATCTTCAAGTTTACTTTCAGTTTCCAGAAAAATTTATTTTTCATTATGACTTAAGGTCAACCTAATATAATGAATGACCATATTCATCATTCACTGTTAACAATTGATCTATCCTGAATGTTAAAACCTCAAATCGACAACCAAAAATTTTTTCTACTTATGATCAGCCACTTAAGATTACCCTCAATATCTCCTGATCTTTAATTAATGAAAGTTTTACCACAAGGATTTCTGGTTACACTAACTTCATTATTTCTTCTGACATTGCCGTTAGCTATTCAAGCGTCAAAGGACTTAAATAAAACCTCCAGAATTAGCAAATCGACGCCTAAACCAGCCCGCTTCGTTGTCAGAAATGGAAAAGTTTTAGATATCAAAAAACAACGACCTGTTTTTTTTAAAGGCATAGGCTACTCACCTTTTCTTCCAGGAGAGACGCCATTACAGGGTGCCAGTCCAGGGAATGATGAACGCTACCAAGAACATCTACACTTGATGCAAAAAATGGGTATTAATTACCTGCATGTCTTTCCACTAAAAATGCCGGAAAAATTTTTTGGTCAATTAGATCGTACTGACATTTTTTACAGTCAGGACATTTGGATGTTTCCCTATGCTGAAGATTTTCTGGACAAAAAATATCTGGACTGGAAGTGGTCAATAATAAAAGAGGCGATTGACCATACCTACCGTGTTGGCCGCCCTGACCGGCTAGTATTTTTCTCAATTGGCGACGAATTGCAAGCTGAATCTGTTGCCCGTACTGATGCCAGGCATCCTGAAATCAGCAGTTTCAAGGGCAAGCATATTCAGGTTTCGAATCGAACCCCGACAGAAATCGCTCTGGCACAATTAATTGACAAAGCAATTGATTATGAATTAAAAACCTATGGTCGCCGTCATCTTTACTGCCATACCAGTTGGACTCACATTGGCCCCTTGAAACGGGATGATCTGGAAGTACCGCCTGCGAGTGCATTACTTCCTGACATCGGCGATTTGGTTTGTTTGAATATCTATACTTATGCCCGTGGTGTTGTCACTTCTCCACCCGGTAGCGTAACCCGTTCAGCTTATCAAGGCTATCTGGAAGAACTTGCATCAATCACTGACAAACCAATTTTTATTACTCAGGTTGGTTTATCCACTTCACCTTTTCAACCCAAACCAAAAACTGCACCCGGATTTGGTGGCCACAAGGAACAACTGGTAATCACTACCTTTAAAGCGATATGGAAAGATCTACAGACAGCGAAAAACAAACAAAAAATTGCCGGGATTGCTTTTTTTGAGTTTCAGGACGAATGGTGGAAAAGCGGGGAAGATCCAACCGACTCAACTCGGCATGAACGAGAAGATCCAGAGGAATGGTTCGGAATATTTGAGATTAGTACTGATCGTAAACTTAAGCCAAAAGGAAAAATTCCAGAAACATTAAGAAAGTTATTTGATTCTCAATAAATTTTCCTTTCATTCCCAAAATTTAAAGTCCGTTTGATTCGAAGATCTCATTGACTTCGGGCGATTGGTTTTCCAAGCTGCGTTGATGAATTAATGTGCCGCCAACCAAAAAAGCAATCACCAACAGATAAATAATGGCTGCAATCCGGCGTACCTTCTTCTCTTTTTCATCAGGCGTATTCATTTGCGGTATCACTTATAAAAATCAAAATTATACCGCAGTTTTTTCAGACAACCATAGCCTGCTCATATTCATCCAATTGAGTATCAAATTTCAAAACAGCATGGCGTCTATTGATAAGGGTATTATCAATCAGAAAATCTAACACTTCTTGGTCAATTTGAGTTTCCTCTCCTAAAAATGCATCATAATTTTGTGGTGTCATTTTATTCTCTCTTCTGTCATTTTTACAAACATGATAAACAACAAATGTTAAGGAATGATGACAAACAGTTTATGTTTTAAATTCATGACTGAATTATACTTCGCGCGGTCACAGATGCGGAATTTATAGCGCACTGATTTTTGTCGAGAGCAAGGCACTAAAATAGGCGCATAGCA
>JALSJK010000148.1 GCA_026989395.1 Methylomonas sp. | reverse complement strand
AACCTCATGGTTTGTTTGAGAAACTGACACATTAACTGGTTATGAAAATAAAGGGAAATGATGAGGTTACACTTTATTCTGCGACCAAGCCTGCTTTTTCTCCGCGATAGCGGCTTCGTCCAACAAGTCCAACAAGTCCAACAAGTCCTTGAACTAGCAACACATTTTGTTCTTCACAGCTCACTCCAAATTCTTTCAAGTTGGATTGAACAACTTCATATAAATTCTCTTCATACCCATAATATTTGTCACCATCAAGTCCTTGAGATTTACCTTCAGCAATCGTTCGATAGCGTTCATGAACTTCTTTAGTGTCTTCTTTGGTTGGGGGTGGGATCATGCCAAAAACATCATAAACAAACAGTGGACGTTCCTTAGCTTTAAGAGAAGCAATCAAAATGGATGATCCCCCGAGCGCACAGCCCGCTTCCAGAAAAACACCTGGCAAGCCTTTTTCTTCAATTAAATGACAAGATTTAGCCAAATTTACTAGCTTCCTTATCGTTAAATAGGTAAGTTTGTTTTTTCGAATGCTATTAATAAGTTTTTGATCCTCGAAATTCAATTCTAGAAGATCCTTTTTGCCCCTTATCTGCCCAATAATACGGCCAATTATTCTTTGTCCCAAAATACGCTTAATAGATAATTTTAATCTGTGAAGCATGAACTCCCCTTTAAATAGCAAACAGCACAAGAAATCGATGTAACATTCCTAATGAAACAGTAATTTTGTCAAAATTGTCATCTCTAAATTTATAATTGGATGTGAACGATCAAGTTACTCTATTAATATCTGATAAATACACTCTAACATATATATCAGCGGACTTACTTGCATATACCGAAACCATCCCGTATAAAAATGCGTTTAAAAGCATTATAAGGTTATAATTAAAGGTTTACATTTAACTGCAACTTGCATGACATTTTCCCTGGCTTCACTGGATCAGATCTTTTCACAGCAAAAAAACTCTGATTACTGTCTTTTCAAAGGACAGTCAATTTCTGGCGATCAATTATTCAATCATGCACATCAAATCAGCCAAAAACTTAGCAAAAAAAAATTCTTCATTAACCTGTGTCATGATCGATACTATTTTGCAGTCGCTTATTTTGCGGGAGTTTTGAATAATCGCCCCAACCTGCTTCCACCCAATCAAGCAAATTACACAATTCAAGGTCTTTTGCAGCAATACCCTGACAGTGTTTGCATTTCTGACCAGCCTGATCCCGAAAAGCATTTTTTCAACATTACTGAGTGGCATCCAGAATTAGCAATCAGACCAGCCATTTCTTTCGCAGATAATCAAATCACCAGTATTTCTTTTACTTCCGGGAGTACTGGGCAACCAAAAGCCGTCCATAAAAGCTGGCAGGAATTTCGAATTGGTGCACAACTGGCTCTTCAGCAGCTAGGCCTGGAAAATACAGAACTTACAATTGTCACAACAGTGCCGCCACAACATATGTTCGGTCTTGAAACCGGCCTGTTTTGGCCTTTGTTTTCTAATTTAGTCGTAGAAAGTAGCCGCCCTTTTTTTCCAGAAGATATTAGAAAACAGTTAGCACAGACTCATGCACCCTGTTTGCTGGTGACTACACCTAAACATTTGAAAAGCTGTGTAGATGCTGATTTACAATGGCAAAATGTGGATCGAATCCTTAGCTCAACTGCCCCAATGTCTCTAGAACTTGCACATCAAGTCGAAGACTGCTTTAATGCCCCGCTTTACGAAATCTATGGCAGCACTGAAACATTATCCTATGCCTCAAGACGAATAACAAAAAATCCAAAATGGCGCCCTTACCCTGGAATTTCAATAACACAACAAGCGACGCATTTTACAGTATCAGGCGGTCACCTGGAACAACCAGTTGTGCTGGATGACCAGTTTCAAATTGAAAAAAATGGTGATTTTACTGTAATTGGGCGTTCGACTGATCTTGTCAAAGTTGCTGGAAAACGTGCTTCGCTGCTGCAGTTAAATGCTTTGTTGCTAAATATAAAAGAGATTCAAGACGGTGTGTTTTTTATCACTGAGACAGAGCGTCTTGGTGCTCTTGTTGTCAGCCAGCTCTCGAAAAAACAAATTCTTGAGGCACTTAAACAATCTGTTGACCCCGTTTTCTTACCACGGCCACTATATTTCGTAAAGCAATTGCCACGTAATGAAGTAGGCAAACTAATGCACTCCAGACTCGATGCCTTAATCAAAAGCCTTCTACGTGACAAAAATAGTTAGCAAACCCTATCTTATCGGATCTGAACATCCATGTTTGGCGGGTCATTTTCCTGATGACCCGATCATTCCCGGCGTGGTTTTACTGGATTACGTCAATGAATTTATCAAACAACATTTCCCTGAGAGTACCGTCAGCATGATTTCACAGGCAAAATTTCATCAACCATTAAGACCAAACGAGGAATTTGTTATTCACCTTGAAAAAATCAGCCCTGACGGCTTTAAATTTGAATGTTTAAAGAACGCTGAAAAAATAGCCTCTGGAAAATTAACAACGCATCAATTTCATGACTAAATCCTGGCACTCTCTCGGAGAAAAAAGTAACACACTGGCTTTACGCTTGATCCGGTGGATCGCACTGAATATGGGCCGACCTGCAGCCAGACTGCTACTTTACCCAATTACCTTGTATTATCTGGTTTTTGCGACGGAACAACGCAGAGCTTCGTTACTTTATCTAAATCGCGTTCTGGACAGAAAACCGACCTTATTGGATGTGGCCAAACACATACATTGTTTCGCTTCAACGATACTTGACAGAGTTTACTTGCTGACCGGCCAATTTGAGAAACTGGATGTCACATTCCCCCAAGAAAATATGCCCTTAAAATATTCCCAACAAGGAACGGGGTGTATTTTATTGGGTAGTCATATCGGCAGTTTTGAAGTACTTAGAAGCTATGCTGTCAGAAAATGCCCTTTACCCATAAAAATCCTGATGTATGAAGCGCATAGCCCGATGATTCTCAAAATTCTTAATGCACTTAACCCGAATGTATCGGATATGGTCATTCCCATGGGCAAACCGGATAGTTTGCTTCAGGTTAAAGATGCTGTTGATGCGGGCAATGCTGTCGGCATGCTCGGAGACCGTATTATGGAAATGGATAGTAACAAAACTGCACGCTGTACTTTATTGAACGGAGCAATAGAATTGCCATCTGCACCTATTCTGATTGCGGCTTCGCTGAAGGTTCCAGTGATTGTATTTTTTGGAATTTATCTGGGCGGCAATCGCTATCAAATCTATTTTGAACTACTTTCAGAAAACATTACGCTGGACAGAAACAATCGTCAGCAGGAAATTCAACAGTGGCTGCAAAAATATGCTGATATTATGGAAAAGCATATCAAGCAAGCCCCTTATAACTGGTTCAATTTTTATGACTACTGGCAAGAAGATCAATAAACCCGAAATTGAAAAACTGATTCCCCATGCCGGCAAAATGTGCCTGATCGATCAAGTAGAATGCTGGAATCAAGATACCATTATTTGCCATAGCCTTACTCACCTACACCCAGATAACCCTCTTCAAATGAATAACCAATTATCTTCAATTCATTTACTCGAATATGGCGCCCAAAGTATTGCTATTCATGGAGGGTTATTACGCAAAGCAAAAATGCCCGGTTTTTTGGCTGCTATTCGTCATGCAGAATTTTTTATTGACCGTATCGATAATCTCGATACTGAAATTATTATCAACACTAAGGCGGAAGTTAAAACTGACGCCGGCGCGGTTTATGAATTTATCATTTCCACAAACAAAAAAATCCTGCTGACTTCCAGAGCGACAGTTATCAATTTCTAAATGGCTGTTTATACTCGCGTCACCCATGCGCAACTCGACAAGTTTATTCAAAATTATAATATTGGCCAGGTCACTGGTTTTGAAGGAATCAAGGATGGAATTGACAATTCAAATTTCCTTATTACGACAACAAAAGGTAATTTCATTCTGACCTTGTTTGAATCCCTCAGCTTAGAACAACTTCCTGATTATCTGGAGCTGCTGATTTATCTGAATAGCCATAAAATTGCCTGTCCCAGCCCTGTTTCTAACAGACAATCTATCTTTCTGAGTTCGCTGAATAACAAACCGGCTGTCATTTTTAAATGCCTTCCCGGTGTCGCCGTCAAAAGTCCTGATATACTGCATTGTCAAGCAATTGGCGAACAGTTGGCAAAAATACATGTTTGGAGCCAAAATCATCATTTCCCTATCAGCAACAATCGCAATCTGGCTTGGTGTGAAAAAACCTGGACAACAATCCAACCCCAACTAAATCAGATAGATTATATGTTGCTGCAAGATGAAATTGATTTTCAATTATCTTTTTCGCTACCCGAAATGCCTGAAGGATTAATTCATGGAGATTTGTTTCGTGATAATGCCTTTTTTATTGATCATAAAGTCAGCGGCATACTGGATTTTTATAATGCCTGTACTGATTATTGGCTACTGGATATTGCCATCACTATCAACGACTGGTGCATGGAAAATGACAAAATGAACCATAAAAAAATCAATTCCTTGCTCTCAGGTTACGAAAAAATCAGGCCACTGATGACCAATGAAAAACACAACCTGACAGTTTTTCTAAGACGAGCTGCGCTAAGATTCTGGCTTTCCAGACTTGACCATCAATTGAACCCCAAACAGGGCCAGATCACGCAAATCAAAAACCCATTGACCTTCAAAAATATTCTGCTTCAACATCGACGATGAAACACGGCGGCAATATCTATCAATTTGCAAAAAAACTACATTGCAAGCCAGAGCAAATCATTGATTTTTCATCCAACATCAACCCAGAGCAAGCTGTCAAACCAGAATCATTACGGAATGTCGCGCTAACGCCTTATGCTGATCCTGAATATTCTGATTTAAAACAGGCAATAAAACAGCGTTACCAAATAAGTAATGACATTGGTTGTGAAGTTTTTAACGGTGCCAGCGCAGCCATTTTCTCCTTACTTCGCTGGCTGCAACCCGAACATCTGTCGTTATATTTCCCTTTGTATGGTGAATATGAAACGATTACCAGTAAACTGCAATGCACAGTACAACATATCAACCGTTTTACTGATTTGGAAAATGATATTCCGGAAAACACAACCATCATTTTCGTCAATCCATCGACCCCGGATGGCAAACTCTACAACTTGCAGAAACTGCTGACAAAATGGCAGAAAAAATCATGCAATATCATTATTGATGAATCCTTTCTGGATTTTTGTGATGCCGAGTCTGCAACTCAGTTGATCCCTCAATACGAAAAACTGTTCATTATAAAATCCTTGAGTAAATTCTATGGCTGCGCAGGCATTCGAATTGGTTTTATCCTGTCTGCTATGGAAAAAATATCCAAACTCAAACAGTTAGAGCCCGCTTGGAAACTTTCCAGTTTCGATATGGCATACATGCAGCAAGCATTGGCTAACCACGCATTCGTTGCACAAACTATAAAAAACACCATTAAATGTAGAAAACAGCTTTATCAAGTGCTACAAGATTGTGGTTTATTCGAGAAGATTTATCAAGGACAGGCAAATTTTCTGATGGCCCAATTAAAAACTATCGATGGCTATCAATTACAAGCACAACTGGAACGCTCCCAGATATTAATACGGGTTTGTGATAATTTTGCCGGGCTGGATAAAAGGCATGTCAGATTTGCCGTAAAAGATGCAAAAACAATAAATCATTTAGCAAACGCTCTGTCATCATCCAGAAAATAATACAAAATGCCAATTATCCATGAAAATAAAATTCTCCGAATAGAAGCCGAAAAGTCTGAAATACCCTGGCTTATAATCTTTACTCAAAAACCTTACAAAGAAATGAGCCATGTCCCTCTTGAAGTAAGGCAGGAAATTTATGCCTTACTTGATAAAATCGAAAGGGAAATGTTAGCTTACTACAAGCCAGAAAAAATCAATATTTGCAGCTTTGGAAATTATTTACCGATAGTTCACTGGCACATTATGGCGCGCTTTAAAGAGGACAGTTTTTTTCCCGAAAGCATGTGGGGAATAAAACAAAGAGAGGGAAACTTATCACTGCCCTCTTATGAGTTTTTTTGTAAAAGTCTTGTGAAAAAATTATGAGAAAATTTGATCAAAAATATACTTCGCGCGGTCACGGATACGGAATTTATAGTGCATCCGTGACCGCGCAAAGTATAGTAACAGTAAAATAATTATTCTCGTTCAAGAACCAAGCTGAAACTGCTACAATCAGTCAACTTTTTTTCAACAAACACATTAACCAAACATGACTGATTATCCTGAAAAAACCTGTGCAATAGACCGCCTGGTTCGCCACCCAAAATTGGTAGCAGCTGCAATCGCAGGACAAAAAACGCAACAACGGCGTGATGGCGTCTATGGCTGGCCTGGTGAAACTTTTGAACTGGATGGCATCGCCTTTATCATAACTGCGCTGGAACGCAAAACCTTAGCCGATATGACAGATAATGATGCCAAGGCAGAAGGTTATCCTGGCCTTGAGGCCTATAAAAATTTGATCCTGAAAATGCATCCTGGCATGACCTGGGATGGTAATGCCAAAGTCTGGGTCCATCATTTTAAGAAGCAATGACCGAAAGTGACACAGCTATAATCAAACAAACTCGAAACTGGTTGGTCTCGGTGGTTATTAATTTGAATTTTTGCCCTTTTGCAAGGCGGGAACTGGAAAATAACAGCATTCATTATTCGGTCATACGCAATAACACCCTGGAAGACTGCCTGGAGTCATTAATTTTCGAATGTCGCCATCTTGACCAGCAACAAAATATTGCAACCAGTTTACTGATTTATCCTAAACAATGGCAGAATTTTGATGATTTTCTGGACTATCTGGCCGCTTCCGAAGCTTTGCTCAAAGCCCAAAAATATCAAGGTATTTATCAACTGGCCAGCTTTCATCCAAGCTATCAATTTGCCGACACACCTGAGAATGATCCTGCAAACTATACCAATCGCTCACCATTTCCGATGCTGCATTTATTACGGGAAGACCGAATGGAGGGAACGCTACTGAAGTATCCAGATCCCGAGCAAATTCCAGAGAATAACATTCAGCGCGCCAGAGAATTAGGGGAAGAAAAACTCAAAACCTTGCTGGCTGCCTGCAAAAAATAAATGCATCCTTTAGCAATACTTGGCACCAGCTCGGATGCCGGTAAAACATCACTGGTGATGGCTTTATGCAGGATTTTTTCAGATCGCGGCATCCGTGTTGCACCCTTCAAAGCCCAAAACGTCTCAAACAATTCAGCAGTAACTAAAGAAAATCGGGAAATTTCCCGTGCCCAATGTTTGCAGGCCGAAGCGGCACGAATTAAACCAAGCTTTATGTTTAACCCGGTACTGTTGAAATCTCATGGTAACGGTTCTGTCCAGGTTATTGTCAATGGTGAGGTCTATAAAAACCAGTCAATATCCGAATATTACCAGGAAATTAAGCACCTACAGAATCAGGTTAAACAATCGTTTTCCAGCTTGCAAATGCAATATGAACTAATCATTGCTGAAGGCGCTGGATCACCTGTAGAACTCAATTTATTGCATAAAGATCTGTCTAACACCTTTGTTGCCAAAACCTTCAAAACCAAAAATATTCTGGTCGCCGATATAGAACGCGGCGGTGTATTCGCCAGTATTTATGGGACACTGGAATTGCTTGACCCATTAATGCGCAAGAATTTAATCGGGGTTATCATCAACAAATTTCGAGGTGATCGGCAATTTTTTGTTGAAGGCGAAAAAATCATCACGGAAAGATTCGGCATTCCTGTTTTAGGTGTATTACCTTTTCAGCCATTCAATATTGACATGGAGGATTCTCAGTCGTTACAGAATTATCAGCAACGAAGCGCTAATACAAAAATCCGCATCGCTGTCATCGCGTACCCCGGCTTGAGTAATTACAACGATTTGGATGTGTTAATGGCTGATCAGGAAATTCATGTTGAATTAATCCATGCTAAACGATGTCTGGCAAATTTTGATGCCATATTATTACCCGGCAGTAAAACCGTCATTCGGGATTTACAATGGTTAAAAAAACAAGGTCTGTTTGAGGAAATTTGCAGTTTCGACAAAACCATTTTTGGTATTTGCGGCGGCTACCAAATGCTCTGCCAATCACTGCAAGACCCGGATTCGATCGAACATTACCAGGCCATTACTGAATCCGGTTTAGGCTTTATTGATGACAACGTCATCTATTGCGCTCCGAAAATATTACGGAAAGGCAGATATCCCTTGTTTTCCAAAACCGATATTATCGGCTATGAAATCCATTGTGGGCAAATGGATAAATACCCTCTGTATTATCAGAAAGGCAGAATTGCCGGCACTCATATTCATGGCATATTTGATCATAACAACTTCCGCCGCGATTATTTCAAAGCTATCTGTCCAGACTACCAAGGCTATGATTATCAAGCTCATCGAGAATCAGAAATTCAACAATTTACTTCAATGGTTGAAAATAATCTGGATGTAGAAAAAATTCTACAGATACTCAATTCACGCTAATGTATTTTGAACTGGCATTTTTTGCTTATCTGGTTGACTGTTTGTTTGGTGAACTACCCATTAAACATCCTGTAGTATGGATGGGAGAGTTTATTTCAGCATTTGAAAAACGCTTTTACAGTAACCGTATTGTCACTGGTGCTCTTTTAGTCATTAGCCTGATTTTACTAACGTTGTTAATCAGCTTGCTTTTTGTTTATTGTAATCATTTTTTACCCTCTTGGTTTTGCTTAATTTTTTTAGCCATTATCGCTTCAACTGGTTTGGCAATGAATATGCTGCATCAAAGTGTCGCTTCTATATTGGCTGCAAAACAGCCAGCCAAAGCTTTAAGTATGCTAGTCAGCCGCGACACACAGAACATGAATGAAACAGATATTATTAAAGCATCTCTGGAAACTTGGGCAGAAAACCTCAGTGATGGCGTCATCGCTCCATTATTTTATTTGATATTGTTCGGTCTGCCGGGAATAGCAGTTTATAAATCTATCAACACCCTGGATTCAATGATTGGCTATAAAACTCCACGTTATTTTTATTTCGGAAAAGTGGCAGCAAGACTGGATGATATTGTCAATTTCATTCCGGCACGATTAACTGCATTGTTGATTATCTCACTGGCAGAAAACAAAACCCTGGCCTGGAAATGTTGCTGGCGTGACGGCAACAAGCTGGAAAGCCCAAACGCCGGTTTCCCTATTGCAGCTCTAGCTGGCAGCCTGGGTATTTTATTGGGTGGTGATACCAGTTACCACGGGCGAATAAAACATAAACCGACTTTAGGAACAAACATTTACCCCATCAATCACACAACCCTAGTCCAAGGGTTGAAAATAAAAACCAAAATTGATTTTATACTTTTATCTTTTTTACTGATTGTAAGCTTGGCGGGATAAACCTTGTGAAAAAACCTCGTAAGGCAAAAAAGTGATAACGCATTCCACCGTTCATCAGTAACATAACTCACAATGTCGGAAAATGTCCGCTTATTCCAACCTACGGTTCCGTCAGATGTAAAGCAAATCATACCAAACAAACCGGACGCACTTGCCCCAATAATAAGATGCGTAAATACCTCACGCGATTTTTGCATTACCTCCTGGAATCATTGTTTTTTCTTTTATTTCTATTAGCCACCTTGATGCTATAAGATAACTACTAACGCCATCAACATGCTTACCCCAAGATGCATCAAAATCTTGTCGAATTCCAGCATTTAGCCATTGCCTTGGCTCTCGGCCTTCTTATCGGGCTAGAACGGGGCTGGCAAGAACGTCAGGCAAAAGAAGGTAGCCGTCTTGCCGGCATTCGAACTTTTGGCCTGGTCAGCCTGCTGGGAGCGCTTTGGCAACTATTAAGCTTTCAAGAAAATCCATTTATTCTCGGTATTTCATTTCTTAGTTTCACTATTCTTGTCATCAGCATTTCATTTATCGAAGCCAAGCACAAACAGGTTTACGGCATTACCACCTCGGTGGCTCTAATGATTGCCTTTGCTCTTGGGGCACTCACTATGCAAGGCCACACTGCCTTAGCAACTGCCGCCACTGCTGTAACCGTAATTTTACTCGGATTAAAACCCGCCCTTCACCATTGGGTTCGATCCCTTGAGCCTCATGAAATGACTGCCGTATTCAAACTGATTCTGATTTCAGCAGTGATGTTACCTATTCTACCGAATCAGACCTTTGACCCTTGGCAAGCATTTAACCCTTATCAAATTTGGTGGATGGTGGTTCTCATCTGTGGAGTATCTTTTATCGGTTATTTTGCCATCAAAATTGCCGGAGCAAAACGCGGTATTTTTCTGACTGGATTACTGGCAGGACTGGCCTCTTCTACGGCTGTTACATTAAGCCTATCCCGATTAGGAAAACAATATCAACATATTCCTAGAGAACTTGCTGCAGGTGTCATTGTTGCTTCGGTAACTATGTTCCCTCGTATTTTAATTATCGCCGGTTTAATCAGAAAAGAATTGATGCCTTTACTCCTTTGGCCAATTGGATTGATGACTCTGGCAGGTTACTTAATAGTCTGGTGGCTGATATCACATTGTGAAACACCGGAGACTACATCAACAAATAAAATATATACTATCCACGATCAAGAATACCCGGCTTTGCCCTCAATAATCTGAAACTTTTCATTCAACAATGCACGCAAAGGAGCATGATGCTCATCGAGGTTGTCGAAGAAGTTTGTACAAGCCTGT
>JALSJK010000147.1 GCA_026989395.1 Methylomonas sp. | reverse complement strand
GTTTAGGTGATCGATTTGGCTAGAGCTTCCTTCAGATTCCGCATTGGCTCCCGGCAACCTCAGTCCCTGTTGGGTAGCTACCGGGAGTTTCTTTGGACACCCTTGCTTTCGCCTACTTTTTCCCTTCTCACAGGGCAAAGGCTGGACTTTCACCAGCTAGCTGACTATCATGCCAGTCACACCACAAAAAACCCCGGTAGCCCGGGGTTTTTTATTATTGATATGCCCTTCCGCCCTGGAATTAACTAAAAAACTTTTTAGCCAAATTAATTGCACCATCAACACCACCAACCGCGTCCAGCAAAGAACCACCGGTACTGCCCTTATCAACAATTTGCGGTACTGCCTCGGCCAACGTATCGGCTGCAGTGTCTTCATCAACACCAACTTGATTAGCAAATTCAGCAACTTTGTCGCCACCTAATATATCTTTTATCAGGCTGCCAGACACTGGCTCATTGTCACCATCGCCCAGCCATGAGCTAACGATATTTTCCAAACCACCACCTTGCTGAATCATATTGGTAACCAAACCGCCAAGATCAATGCCGCTGCCGCCGCTAGAGCTTCCTCCCCCCAGTAAACTAGATAATGCCGCAGCTATGCCACCTTCATCGGTATTTGCACTTCCACCTAATCGGCTAAGAATTATTTGTGTACCCAATTTTACTAAATCCATTAACTTACCCTCTTGTTACGAGTATAAAAACACCTTGAGTATATCAAGGTAAAACGACCTGAGCAATTTTCAAATCGAATCACAATTTAATCCCTGTTCACTTAATTTTTGCTGAATAGAATCTAGGAAGCTGTTGAATTAAGGAAGCGTCTTTGCATCTTTAATCCAATGTTTCACCTGGTTCGCATCAGGTAAAGGAATTGACTCAGGAATACAACGTTCGCGTTGATTTACTGCTTCCATTTTTTCAGTTAGCTCCTGAGCATCTGCATTTGCGAGGTCTTGAACTGACATTACCCCGCTTACTTCCATAAGCTCAGCATATTGCCCATTAACATCAGGAACCCTCATCAAATCTGCTCTAATAACCCATTGTTTTACAACAGGCTCAACGACTTCACTTACCTTAACAACTTGCTGAAAGCCCGATTCTGTTGAACATTTATCAAGAAGATCTGTAGTCGTTTTAATACCAATACTTCTTAGGAAATTTCCAATGCTCTTACCAATTCCTTCAATTTTCTCAATTTGATGAGAAATAATCGGTGCTTTGGTTACGGGTTCTGCAATTTCTCCAGCAGCAACTGTACCTGTAGAAGAAAAGCTATTACTAGAGGGGGATCCGCCGGAACTAGCGCCTTCATAAGCCGCTTCATTTTGTTCGGCACAACCTAATCCTCTGAGTAACCAGCCAATTATAAAGCCGATGACTGCAGCAATAATCAAACAAATAATGATTTGTGTAATTAAATATCCCATGATTATTCCCCCTCATTTATATATTTAAATTCAATACGTCGATTTAACGCTTGACCTTGCCTGGAACTATTTTCAGACAAAGGATTTGCTTCTCCATAACCTTTTGCTTTTACCCTGCCAGGTCGCAAACCTTTCTTAATTAGCTTCTGAACCACCGCTTCTGCTCTTTTCTGACTCAATTTTTTATTGTAGGCTTCACTGCCTCGAGCATCAGTATAACCTGATACCTCAATTATGGAATTTGGACAAGAATTTGAAAATTCAACAACTTTTTCTAGTACACTCTGTTCTCGTTTTCTGACACCGGCACTATCGGTCGCAAAATGTATTTTTTCACCTGCCAATGTTTCTTCAAATGCTTTTGCACAAGAGAGGCCAGCATCCTGTGCAACAGGTTCGGGATGGATTTCTTCAATAGCTAATTGGGGGACATTCAAATCAAAATTAATTTTGAAATTTTCAGGCAACATGGTCGGTAACTCCGTCTCCACATTCACCTTGGCTGCTTCATTAAGCACCTCACCAGACAAATCGAGTTTGGTATCGGTAATATTTGCAACACCCTCTTTGAAATATGCAAGCCCCGTAATCGCGGCTTTTGCGGTTTGCAACCAACCGTCTGGCGCTCCCGCAGCTACTTGTAATTTATCAATTACTTTGTCTTCGCCAAACTTCTGTTTCGCCAGTAGCAGCAAAGCTTGATGCTGATCTTCATCCGGCACCCAACCGCTTAAAACAATTCCGTCCTTAGTTTTAGTAAATTGATTTTCATAAGGACTTTGAATAACTGGTTCCGGTTCCGGTTCTGGTACTTGTTCTTGTGTTAATTGAGATTCTGATTCCGGTTCAAGTACGGACTCTAGTTCGGGTTGTGTAACAGTAATCTGGTTGTCTACACTAACGACACCCTGCACTGACTTGGCCATCTCCTCAGCCTTTTCCCTTAATTCTTCTGAAGGCGCAACACCTGTTAATATTACATTTCGTCCATCAACTGCAACTTTGGTCCAACGTGTTGGTTCAGAAGATAATACACTGACCGCCCGCGATTGGATATCGCTTTGTATTTCAGGTGTGTGTTTTCTAATGCAGAGAAAGGTTAGCAATGCTAAAGCAATCAGCCCAAGCAAAAAAATGATAGTCCGACTCATAAATCCCCCTTAAATTGTAGTTTTTGCCCCTCATAATTTAAGAATGAAGAGCAAATAATCTTCCTTGAATTATGTTTTACACACAATCCATTTTTCTTCGTGGCCATTAAACGCCTTTTACAACACTATTTCAATTTTTTTTACTTAAAGAACTAAAGCAATATAAAAAAATGAAATCTTGGGTCTCTCAAACGCTTTATGAAATAAAGTAAGTTGTAAATCTAAATCACTGCTGATTATAATGGTTATGAATTAATATTTGCTTATAACAAACAATAAGGTTTTAAAAATGGGGACACTATTTTGGGTTTTGGTAGGAGCTTTTATCGGATGGAATTTCCCGCAACCGTGGTGGGCCCGATATATGCAGGAAAAAATAATTTCCATGTTGAGAGACAAGATTAACGATTAAAATTTCAAGTAACTATTCAGCGTATTTATAGGTTCAATATCAGTATCTTATTCCAGAAAACTCCGTAAATACGTCCCTGTAGGCTTAATTGCATCATCCATGACACAGACACTGATTCCATAAGATACTGATATTTAGAAGTTTTAGTTAAATTAAATACGCTGAATAGTTACAATTTCAATAACAATGAATTTGGCAACGATCCTCCTTGATCAATACCAAATATTTTGTCAGATTATTGCCATGTCACTGTAATTTTTCCCTGCGCCTGCTGATAGCCATGAATTAATACATTCCAGATTGCTTTTGCAGGACGTGGAAATAACACAGTTTCGTCAGAACCATTTATCCAAGGCACCTTAAATTCTGCCTGATTTTTAAAGCCGCTATCTTCAGGCCAATTTATAGGTGATTTTTTTACATATAAATCAGCATCGCCACTGCCACTGATACTAATTTTCAGATTCCTCGCATTTGAAGGCACATTAACTTGATATTCAACAACCTGATTCCTTACAAGAGCAAAGTTTTTTGTATTACCATTTGTTAACAAATTAGAATCGTCACTTGCACCATCAGAATTATTTGGAGAATCATTATTCTTCCAGGTAACTTTAATATTGCCAGATGAGCGACTGTAGCCATGTATCAGGATACGCCATGTACCTTTCGTTGGGGCATTAAATGAAACTGTTTCGTTTGAACCATTAATCCATTGCGATTTAAAAACAGGACTATTGTGTGGTCCACTGTCATTTGGCCAATTAATTTTATCTTTTTTGACGTATAAATCAGCATCTCCACTACCATTTATCGTTACTTTAAAATTGCTAACATTTGCTGGTAATTCGACGATAAAGTCAATGACCTCATTTCTTTCCAAACTAAAGTTTTTAGAACTGCCGTTTGAAAGAGCTGAAGCTGTTTCAGGTGGATTCTGGGGAGGTTGTTCTCCTGGATTTCCCGAGTCATCAACTGGAGGACACGTACTAACCCCCTGTTTTCTACCAAAGCTCTGTGTCCAATAACGTCCTACAGATGCATAGCCAACACCTATGTCACAAAAGCTGCTGTTAAGAATATTGGCACGATGCCCGGAACTATTCATCCAGCCATTCATAACTGAAGCTGCCGATGTATAGCCAGCAGCAATATTTTCTCCCCATGTATTATAAGCATATCCTGTTGCGGCAATTCGTTGACCGGCCGATCTACCGTCAAGGCTGGTATGAGAGAAATAGTTATTCTGTGACATGTCCTGGGAATGTGCCCGTGCAGCGCTGGCCAGTAATTCATCTGCAGCTAAAACATTCAATCCTCTTACTGCCCTTTCTTGATTTACCAGTTCCAAAACTTGTTGTTCTTCTGGGCTTAAAAACTGACTGATTAGTGGCAAAGTCTGGATAAGTTCCTGGCTTTGGAATGGTTCATACCCCAGCAAACCAGGATATTCTGAAACCAATTCTTCATTCAATCCATTTACAATAGCTTGTAATGCCGCAACATCAATTTCACGAATCACATGCAGCTGGTTTTGAATGTGCCGAATATGGTAACAAACATCGGCAAGATTAACTGAACCGGATAATTTACCATTGCTTAACACCAAAGACACAGAAGAATTTGCGTTATCTTGTATAGTACCAACCCATGCTTGATTACCCATTGCATCAACTTCAATGTGATCAAGTATTGCTGTAAATTCTACATCTTCAAATAATTTCAAATGCAATGTTGGGTTACTGGTAGAAAATGCTTCAATATTGACAATAACTCCCTTTTGACGAATCACAATTTCTGGATCAACTGCCCCTAACACTGCCTGTGAACTACTCACATCAATAAATAAGTCATTTTCGGAAGAAAAGGCTAAAATAGCCTCACTAAAAATCAATAATACGCCTAGAAAAAAACCTAGAAGACCAAAGCCAGGATTCTGGGTTTGGCTAAACCGGCTGCTTAAAATCATAAAAACCTCTAAATTTATAAAACACGATGAAATATCGAATGAATGTTGTTAATAGCATGAACCCATCTTCTAACTAATGCGGTTATTTTTGACTGAATAACAGATAAACTTTATCTGTTATTCAGTCAAAAAATTCGTACTCTGCAAGCTGTTTTAATTTACATAAAATTACTTAATTAGCTCTTAAACCTGTATAAAAAAAACTCAACATGCCATTAAAATAGTCAAGAATTTTTTTGAAAATCCATAAATACTGTTATGCTTCTAGCTCCATCAAATAAAACTTAAATTCTTCCGAGACACCATTAGCATTAAATTGATGCAAACCTTCTTCAAAACCATTGGTATCCTGGGAAAACCTAGTGATCCGGATATAGCCGATACGCTAACTGTTCTGTACCAGTTTCTCAGAAAAGAACATACCGTATTAATTGACAGCCATTGCGCGCAATTCATCACTGAAGCTAAATCCAGTGATATTGAAGACTTTGGTAAATATTGTGATCTGGTGATCGCTGTTGGCGGAGACGGTACTTTTTTAGCCGCTGCAAGAGCAATCGCTACTTTTGATATTCCATTAATCGGAGTCAACTTAGGCCGCCTGGGTTTTCTGGTTGATATTTCTCCAGACCAATTGGTGGAAAAACTTGCCACCATTCTTGCTGGGGAATATGACCAAGAACAACGTTACTTATTACGTGCACAAATTATCAGGGATAATAAAGTTTTTCACGAAGAAACAGCTGTGAACGAAGTCGTTGTGCATCGCTGGGTAACACCCAGTATGATAGAAATTACTACCCAAATAAATGGCATTTTTTTAAATACCCAGCGCTCCGATGGATTGATTATATCAACGCCAACAGGCTCTACAGCTTATGCATTGTCTGCCGGCGGCCCAATTCTGCATCCAGCTTTACATGCTTTGGTTCTAGTGCCTTTGAATCCACATACATTTTCTAATCGTCCGATTGTCATTGACGACAGCGCAGAAATTGAAATAAATTTTTCTCAAACTCGGCAAATTAACGCCTTGGTCACTTGCGACCATATTGAAATTCCAGATGTGGTCATCACTGATAAAATAGTCATCAGAAAAGTGCCAAAGCCTATTACTATTTTGCACCCCAAAGGGCACGACTTTTTCAACACTTTACGGAATAAGCTCAATTGGAGCAGTGGCTATAACGCTTAACCATGTTACAAAATATAAGCATTACTGATCTGGCTGTTGTAAAAAAACTGAATTTAAATCTTAAAAAAGGTTTATCCGTTCTAACGGGAGAAACTGGAGCTGGCAAATCCATCCTGCTCACTGCCTTAGGCCTAGCTCTTGGTGATCGCGCTGATTCCAGTTTTATCAGACCAGACTGTAAACGCGCTGAAGTCAATCTGGAATTTAATTTAACGGACGCAGAACCAGCACAGAACTGGTTACTGGAAAATGAATTGGATGATGGCGATTCCTGCTTGATACGCAGAGTTATTACCCAGGATGGCCGGTCCAAGGCATTCATCAATGGTAGCCCGATAAATTTACAAACACTGCAATCTTTTAGTGGAAAACTAGTAGAAATTCATGGCCAACATGCTCACTTGACACTTTTAAAATCAGAGGAACAAAGAAGATTTCTCGATGAATCCGCAGGCAATCAGAAAAACATCAAACAACTCAACAGCATTTTTGAACAATGGCAACAATTAAATCTTGATCGAGATCATTTAATCAAGGCAGCAACGGATCAAACCGAACGAGAAGAACTTCTACGATTTCAAATCCAGGAACTCGAACAACTAGATCTGGAAAATTATAATTATGCCGCTTTATCAGAAGAACACGCAGTACAAGCAAATCTTGAACAAATTTTGACCAAAGGTCAGGAACAACTGGAAAAACTTTATGAAAGTGAACAGCTTTCGGCCAATCAAATCCTGGCGCAGGCAGTTAGCGAACTAGATGAAATTTCGAAATATGCGCCCGAAATTGGCGAAATTAATTCACAACTTGCTGAAGCACAAATCCAGATTGAAGAGGCTTCTTTACAGCTTAGGCGGTATCTTGAATCAACGGAACTTGATCCAGGCAGGTTTCAGTATCTAGAGGACCAATTAAGCATTATCCATGCAATCAGTCGTAAACATCATATTGATCCTGAAAATCTGCAAGATTTAGCAATTCATTTGCAGCAAGATCTGGATAATATCACTCATAGTAGTGAGCGAATTGAAAAACTTAGGGAATCAATCCAACAATTAGAAAATAAATATCGACAGTTAAGTCAGAAAATTTCGGATAAACGACAAACGGCTGCCGTACGCTGCCAAAAAAAAATTTCCGACATTATTCAAGAATTAGGAATGCCGCAGGGTGAATTTGTGATCAATGTTACCCCGTTACCTGATGCAACCCCTCGACTTAACGGCTTAGACAAAATCGAATTTTTAGTTAGCGCCAATCCCGGGTTACCTCCCAGACCACTGGCAAAAGTTGCTTCAGGCGGCGAATTATCCCGTATCAGCCTGGCCATTCAAGTTTCAACAAGTCACGATAAGATGGTGCCGACTATGATTTTTGACGAAGTAGACTCTGGCATCGGCGGCGGTATTGCCGAAATTGTTGGTCAAAAAATGCGCCATCTAAGTCAAAACCGGCAAGTATTATGTGTTACTCATTTACCACAAGTTGCAGCTCAAGCCCATCACCATTTATTTGTATCAAAAATGGCAGACACTAGTTCCACTGAATCAACAGTTTTACTCTTAAATGAAGAGCAGCGAATCAAGGAAATTGCCCGCATGTTAGGTGGAGTTAATATTACTGAGCATACCTTGAGCCATGCCCAGGAAATGTTAAGTCTTGCGACAACAAATTAATGATGGATAGCCCCGTCCTCCTTCCTGCGGAATGGGAAATACAATCTGCTATATTAATTGCCTGGCCACATGAGCAAGGTGATTTTGGCGATCAACTTAATAGCGTTGAAGAAACTTATCAACTTATCGCCAACACTATTGCCAATAAGCAACCACTGATTATTCTGTGTAAAAACAATAATCATCAAAAACACATTGAAGATTTATTGCAGTCTCGTGAAAATATTTTTTTCCTTCATATTTCGTATAACGATATTTGGGTAAGAGATACTGCACCCTTGACCATTAAGCAAAATAATGAATATTATTTTTTAAATTTTCAATTTAATGGTTGGGGTAATAAATATCCTTTTCAGGATGACAATGCCATTAATAGCAAATTATTCAAGTCTGGACTTTTTACTAATATCAAGATTAAATCTTTCGATTTTGTTCTGGAAGGCGGCAGTATTGAATCGGATGGCAAAGGAACATTGTTAACGACTCGCCAATGTTTACTCAATAAAAATCGCAACCCAAAATTTACCCAAAATCAAATTGCATCAATATTAAGGCATGAATTAGGAGCAAACCAGATTCTCTGGTTAGATCAACAAGCTCTTGACGGAGACGATACTGACGCCCATATTGATACCTTAGCGCGTTTTTGTCCTGGAAATGTGGTCGCCTACACCAGTTGCGATAATACTGATGATAATCATTATTCAGGGCTTAAAAACATGGAGGAACAATTAAGATCTTGTACCGATACCCAAGGAAAGCCATTTGATTTGCTTCCATTACCTCTTCCTGCTCCTATTTATGATAATTCAGGTCAGCGTTTACCAGCTAATTACTGTAATTTTCTAATTATAAACGGGGCTGTATTACTGCCAGTCTATAATGACCCTAAAGATGATTTTGCATACCACCAAATTTCATGTTGTTTCCCTGATCATGAAATCATTAAAATTCCATGCTTGCCGCTTATCCACCAATTTGGAAGCCTTCATTGTATGACCATGCAATTCCCAGAGAAAGTGTTTAATCCTTATACTTACCCTCCATGCATCAATTAAAAGTCTGCGCTATTCAACAGCCTTGTAATCTGGGTAAACAAAGAAACTTGGGTTTATCGATTGCAAAAATTGAAGAAGCCGTAGCTTTAGGGTCAAATCTTATTATTCTTCCCGAACTACACCTCGACTCTTATTTTTGCCAAACAGAAAATTATGAAAATTTCAAACTTGCTGAAACTATCCCGGGACCGACAACAAAAATTTTTTCAAAAATTGCCCAAAACAATAAAATTGTAATTGTATGCTCTTTATTCGAAAAACGAACTCCTGGAATCTACCATAATACAGCCGTAGTTCTGGATATCGATGGCAGCATTGCCGGAATTTATCGAAAAATGCATATACCCGATGATCCTGGTTTCTATGAGAAATATTATTTCACACCCGGCGATATGGGTTTTAAGCCCATTCAAACATCAATAGGAAAATTAGGTATTTTGGTTTGCTGGGACCAGTGGTTCCCGGAAGCAGCGCGATTAATGGCGCTAGCTGGCGCTGAAATTCTAATTTACCCAACTGCAATTGGCTGGGATCCTTTAGATGATTTAGCAGAACAACAACGCCAATTACAAGCCTGGATAACAGTTCAGCGTGGACATGCAATTGCTAATGGTATTCCAGTCATTGCATGTAACCGAATTGGATTTGAGAAAGCACCCAACCAAGATTCAGGAATAAATTTCTGGGGGAATAGTTTTATCGCCGGCCCTCAAGGGGAAATATTATGTTCTGCGACTGATCAAGAAACAAAACTGTTAACTTATGCCATCAATTCCCAACAAAGTGAAAAGACAAGACAAATATGGCCGTTTTTTAGGGATCGACGCATTGATAACTATTCTGAATTAATAAAACGTTTTATAAATTAAATATAAAAAATCAGTCAGGTTATTTTTTATACTGCGCAATCTTCTTTACTATATCCTGTATTCAATAACTCCTGCATCCATTTTGGAGTTACCCCTCTACCTGTCCATACCTTAGTTGGATCTTCCGGGTGACGATACTTAATAGGCACCTTAATTCCTTTGCGCGAAGATTTTTTTTCTTCATGTATTTCAACGGATAGATTAACAGAAGCGGCCAGTTTTTTAATTTCCTCAATAACTTCTTTCCGTTTATCTTCCTGCTTCATTTTTAAAACTCTGGCCGCATTATCAATTACTTCTTGTAACTCTTGCTCTGAAAGAGCACTATAATCGTTCATATTATCCATCTGGGTTATTAAATATTACAAATAATAGCATAGATATTAACCTATTAACAAATAGCTATTCCTGAATAACCTCAAAGTTAATCAGATCTAATTGATTTTCTTTATCATCCAATAATCTCACTTGCCAATTTCCAAGCAATGCACTATCAATAGTCTTGTAAGTTGCAGCTCTCCAGCGTGGCCCTTTTACATTAATTGCTTTTTTAAATATCTGCTTACCATTATAATTCCAAATATGAAATACAGTATGGCCAGACATGTTTTTTATCTCAGTAAAATAGTAGATTTTAATTGCTTTGTTCTTGCCGATTACAACAGGAGATACAAGCTGACCTTGCGGCTCTCTATTTTTAACCAAATAACTTAATTGGCTCCTAGCAACAAAATCGGATAACTTTTTAACCGGCTCTAATAGTGTATTATTTTCTTCTGTACGGCTGGCTTTAATACTCTTTTCTTTTTCACTGGCTATTATATTTTCCCTTGTAAGCGCAGCAACCTGCTTAACTGGCTTCTCAACCTTAATCTCTTGATTAACTTTCGACTCAAGACTACTTACTGTTCTAGCTTGATCATTAGAGCCGGAACTCACTTCTTCTCTTTTTGGGAGAGTTGGGTTATTAAATAACGTATAATAGAAACCAATAATTATCAGTATCGAAAGTAGCAATGCGATTGCTATTTTTTTAAAATCCCATTCTTCACTGTGTTCAGGTGAAAATTGTTCTTCACTGGTTTTTCCCGTATTTTCATAATTTACTTTTATCACCAACTTTTTTTGTTTGCTCATCTCGCGACATCTTTAATTAAATTTACAACGCAAATATGAAATCGATCAGCCAAATTTCTGCAACTGATTAATTTACTAGATAAACTTGTTAATATACCACTTTAGCTCTAGTATTGAAGACATCTAATGCAATATAATTACATTTACCAGAGCCACTGCCCAATCAAATCCCCACCCACAATTTTAAAGGCATGAAAAATCTCAAAATTTTTAAAACCCTGGGTTGTTGCACATTATTGAATAATTGAAAAACCCCATGAATAATCTGCTTAAATTATTTCAAGAAACCTCTTCCTTTTATGGAAGCAATGCTACCTATATCGAGGATTTATATGATCGTTATCTCGAAGATCCGGAATCAATAAATCCAAGCTGGCGAGAAAAATTCGATAAAATCCACAATGGCGCTGCTCGGGATATCCCCCATGGACCGGTAATCAATCGCTTTGCCCAGCTTGCGCACGCCTCACCCAGTCGCCTTGCGCGCTTACAAGGCTTTACTGAAGAGAGTGTAAAAAAACAATCTGCTGTTGCTCGATTAATTAATCATTACCGTGTTCGAGGACATCAAATTGCGCAAAATAATCCACTCGGAAAAATAGTCGACAAACCTATCGACCTGGAGCCGGCTTATTATGGTCTTACCGAACCAGACATGGACACCCTATTTGAAACAGGAAATCTATACGGCAAGGATAAATTAACGCTCCGGGAAATCATAAAAGCACTGGAAGAAATATACTGTGGCAGTATCGGCACTGAGTATATGCATATTGTCGACACTGAGATAAAAAAATGGATAAAAAACCGTTTGGAATGTGCCAAACCGGCCAGCAACGTTACTCCTGAACAAAAAAAATGGCTACTTAAACAACTAACTTCTGCTGAAGGCATTGAAAAGCATTTACACCGAAAATTTGTCGGCCAAAAACGCTTTTCTTTAGAAGGCGGAGAAAGCTTGATCCCTATTCTGGATGAATTAATCGTCCGTGGCGCTGAAAATCACATCCAGGAAATTGTGATTGGCATGGCTCACCGGGGCAGACTTAATGTCCTAGTCAATATTTTAGGCAAAAACCCGGCAACATTATTTGAGGAATTTTCCGGAACCAAAGCGAATATTCCTGGTGTAAGTTCTGGTGATGTTAAATATCATATGGGTTTTTCCTCAGACCTTGCCACTCCTTATAATCCTGTACATGTTACTTTAGCTTTTAACCCTTCTCACCTTGAAATCATCAATCCAGTTGTTGAAGGCTCCGTTAAAGCCAGACAGGATCGGCATGGCAAAGGTGCGACAGATGTTATCATGCCTATTTTAATTCATGGCGATGCCGCATTTGCCGGACAAGGGATAGTCATGGAAACCTTGAATATGGCTGAAACCAGAGCATTTTCGACAGGCGGTACCGTTCATATTGTCATTAACAACCAAATAGGTTTCACTACCAGCAACCCATTTGATGCCCGCTCCACTTTGTATTGCACCGACGTTGCTAATATGATTCAGGCACCGGTTTTTCACGTCAATGGCGATGACCCTGATGCTGTATTATTCGTTACTCAACTGGCGCTGGATTTTCGGATGACTTTTAATAAAGACATCGTCATTGACCTGATTTGTTATCGCCGACTTGGCCATAACGAAGCAGATGAACCTGCTGTCACCCAGCCATTGATGTACAAAAAAATTCGTGAACTACCAACTACTCGAACTCTGTATGCTGAAAAACTCATCAAGGAAAATATCATAACTGAAAAACAGGCCAATGAAATGGAAAAGGAGTATCACCAAAAACTGGAAGCTGGTGAAGTTGTCTCTCGTCCTGTTCTGACTGATGCCCACTATTCTGCGATTGCTCCCCAATGGGAAAAATATTTCGGACATAGCTGGGATGAGCCATGTGAAACCTCAGTTAGCCATGACATGATCCGTTTTTGTAATGAAAAATTGCAAAAATTACCTACTGGATTTGAGTTGCATCCACGCGTTGCAAAAATCATGGAAAATCGAAATAAAATGGCTGCCGGGGCCGCACCCTTGGATTGGGGATTTGCAGAAAATATGGCTTATGCCACCTTATTAATGGATGGTAAAAATGTTCGGTTGACGGGCCAGGATGTTGGCAGAGGGACTTTTTTTCATCGCCACTCAATTTTGCATAACCAAATTAATGATGAGACCTATATTCCCCTTAAACATTTGAGTGCCCACCAGGGGCGACCCCAAATTTTTGATTCATTATTATCAGAAGCAGGGGTTTTAGGGTTTGAGTATGGTTACAGTACCACCCTGCCTGAAACCCTAGTTATCTGGGAAGCCCAGTTTGGCGATTTTGCTAATGGTGCACAAGTTGTCATTGACCAATTTATCAGCTCTGGCGAAACCAAATGGGGAAGATTATGCGGCCTGGTCATGTTATTACCGCATGGTTACGAAGGACAAGGACCGGAACATTCATCTGCCAGATTGGAACGATATTTACAATTGTGTGCAGAACACAACATGCAAGTTTGCAATCCTACAACGCCCGGGCAAATTTTTCATCTGTTAAGGCGTCAGGCATTGAGAAATTTCCGCAAGCCATTAATTGTAATGAGTCCTAAAAGCCTGCTTCGCCATAAATTGGCTGTCTCAACGCTTGAAGATCTGATTGAAGGCAACTTTCAACCTATCATTCCTGAACTTTACGGTGTTGTTCCCAAACAAGTAAAAAGATTGGTTCTATGTTCGGGCAAGGTATTCTATGATCTTATTGAAGCCAGACCTGCAGACAACCCTGAAAATATCGCCATTGTCAGGATAGAACAACTTTACCCATTTCCTGATAATCTTTTTAAACAGGAACTGGCAAAATATCCCAACCTTGAACAAATTATCTGGTGCCAGGAAGAACCACAAAATCAAGGTGCGTGGTATCAAATAAGACATCATTTTATTGATTGCATAAAAAAGGATATTGATTTGAAATATTGTGGTCGCCCGGCTTCGGCATCTCCGGCAGTGGGAAGCTTTGCCATCCATATCGAACAACAAAAAGCTGTCGTCGAGGCAGCTCTGAAAGGATAATAACCTAGGAAAAAATAATGAGTATTGAAATTCTGGTCCCTGCCCTTCCTGAATCTGTCAGTGATGCCCAATTACTGACCTGGCATAAAAAAGCGGGAGATTTTGTACAAAGAGATGAAAACCTGGTCGACCTTGAAACTGATAAAGTCGTCCTGGAAGTTCCGGCAATTGAATCAGGCATACTTGCTAAAATCCTCAAAGAGGATGGTTCAACGGTGACCAGCGGCGAAATACTAGCCATTATCGAACCAACAGAAAAGCCAGCTGAATCAAATGAGCAATCTCAATCGCCTCAACAACCAGAAACAGTTGAAACATCTGAAACACATGAGCATACGGATATTCCTCTAAGCCCAGCTGTCAGGCGACTGATATTTGAAAACAACCTTAATCCAGAAGACATTTCCGGCACAGGTAAAAATGGCCGGATTACCAAAACCGACGTACTTGAATATATTCAGCAGCACTCTGCCCAGCAACAACCTGCTACTCCAAAACCGACGCAATCATTAGCCTCGCCAACTACAGCCTCAGAGACGGCTCCGCTGGCACCTGGAGTTAGACCTGAGCAACGAGTTCCTATGACGCGTTTGCGGGCAAAAGTTGCAGAACGGTTATTGCAAGCCCAACAAAATGCTGCGATGCTGACTACCTTTAATGAAGTCAATATGCAGCAGGTTATTGATTTAAGGAATCAATACAAAGACAGGTTTTTAAAAAAACATGATGTGAAATTAGGCTTTATGTCTTTTTTTGTTAAAGCTTCCATTGAAGCGTTAAAACGTTATCCGGTTGTCAATGCTTCTATCGACAATAATGACATCATCTACCATGGTTATTATGATATTGGCATTGCGGTATCGACACCACGTGGATTGATTGTTCCAGTCATTCGAGATGCCGACCAGCTTGATTTTGCAGGCATTGAAAAAACCATTGTTGAATATGGACAAAAATCTCGTGATGGCTCGCTCAGCTATGATGATCTAAGTGGCGGCACATTTACCATTACCAATGGAGGTATTTTTGGCTCCATGCTTTCAACGCCAATTCTTAATCCTCCGCAATGCGCAATTTTGGGCATGCATGCGATTAAAGAAAGGCCCGTCGTGGAAAATGGAGAAATTGTGATTCGTCCCATTATGTATCTGGCGCTCTCTTACGATCACCGGTTGATTGATGGACGGGATGCAGTACAGTTTTTAGTGACCATCAAGGAATGTCTTGAGTCCCCTGCGCATCTTTTACTGAATATTTAATACTGAAAAAAACAGGCAAAAGCCATGTCAGAAACTACTCAAAAATATGATGTTATCGTCATCGGCGCAGGACCTGCCGGCTATATAGCCGCTATACGCTCTGCCCAACTAGGACTTAAAACTGCCTGTATTGATAACTGGTGCAATCAAAAAGGCAAACCCAGCTTGGGAGGCGCCTATATTAATGCTGGCTCAATTCCAGCACTGGTTCTGCTTGAATCATCCAAACTCTATCATCTTTTAAATCATGATATTGAAAATCATGGTATCAGTGTTGATAATGTCAGCATTGATTTACCGAAAATGATTCAGCGTAAAGATTTGACAGTTGAGCATCTCAGTCAACAAATCAAAGATTTATTCAAACAATATCAAGTTGAGTTAATTCATGCCTATGGCCATGTTTTAGACTCTAACCGCGTTGAAGTTACTAAAATCAGTAATAAAAGCCAGTACATTATTTATGCTGAGAACATTATTCTTGCCACCGGTTCAAAACCAATTGATGTTCCCTATGCTGAAATTGATAATGAATTTATTTTTGATTCCAACTCAGCCTTAAATTTTGACGCTATCCCCAAGCGTTTGGGGATCATCGGCGCTGGAATCATCGGTTTTGAACTGGGTGGAATCTGGAGCCGACTCGGGTCTGAAGTTATCATTTTAGAAGCTCAGGAAAATTTCCTCACCACGCCAGACTTTGAAATTTCAAAAGAAGCCCATCGCATCTATTCTGAACAAGGTCTTGATATCCGCTTGGGAGCGAGAGTGATTTCCGCCAAGAAAGGCAGCAAAAAAGTAACCGTTGAATATCAAGATCAAGATGGTGGCCACACTCTAAGATTAGATAAACTCATCGTCGCAACGGGTAGAAAACCAAATACCGAAAACCTGGCTGCACCAGAAGCTGGTTTGACTCTTGATGAAAGTGGCTATGTCCATGTAGATGAAAATTGCATGACCACCTTACCCGGCGTTTATGCCATAGGCGACCTGACCTTGCTTGGACCCATGCTGGCCCATAAAGGTTTGGAAGAAGGCGTATTTGTTGCTGAACATATCTCCAATAGTCATAGCCCCATTAATTACAATATTATCCCCAGCGTCATTTACACCGATCCTGAAATTGCCTGGGTTGGTCAAACCGAACAAGCTTTAAAAGCAATTGGTGAAAATATAAAAGTGGCAGTTTTCCCCCTACATTTGACTGCTCGCGCCCAAGCAACCAATAAAACTGACGGCCTGGTAAAAATTATTGCGCATGCTGAAACAGATATTATTCTCGGCGTTCATATCCTGGGTGCAAATGCTTCAGAATTAATTGCCGAAGCCGTGGTTGCCATGGAGTTTTCCGCAACCAGTGAAGATCTTGCCCGGACCATTCATGCCCACCCCACTTTATCAGAAGCTATTCAAGAAGCTGCGCTATCATTGAGCAATCGGGCTTTACACATGCCATCTGAAGACTAACATCATATTTATCACAACAAATTAATCTTATTTTTTATGGAGAAACCCATCAATGACCAATAATGTCACCTTGACCCAGTTTATTATTGAGCAGCAGCGCGAAATGCCTGGGGCATCAGGAACATTTAGTCTTTTGCTTAACGATATTGTCACTGCCTGTAAACAGATTTCACATCGCGTCAACCGAGGTGCTTTAATTGGTGTACTTGGCAATGCCGATTCAGAAAATATTCAAGGCGAAGTGCAGAAGAAACTTGATATCATCACCAATGATATAATGGTCGATGCATTGAGTTGGAACGGTTTGCTTGCCGGCATGGCTTCTGAAGAAATTGATGATGTTATTAATATTCCGAAGCAATACCCCAAGGGCAAATATTTAGCATTGTTTGACCCTCTGGATGGCTCTTCCAACATTGATGTCAATTTAACGGTGGGAACAATTTTCTCCATTTTGAGATGTCGGGAAGGCGTCGATCCGGAAATTGAAGATTTCTTGCGCAAAGGCTCAGAACAGGTTTGTGCTGGTTTTGTATTATACGGCCCTTCTACCATTATGGTATTAACGACCGGCCATGGCGTTAATGGCTTCACGCTGGATCAAGATATCGGCGAATTTATCCTCACTCACCCCAATATGCGGATATCTGAAGACACCAGCGAATTTGCCATCAACATGTCCAACCAGAGGTTCTGGGAAGCTCCTGTACAACGCTATATTGAAGAGTGTGTTTCAGGCAAAGACGGCCCCAGAGAGAAAAACTTCAACATGCGCTGGATAGCCTCTTTGGTTGCAGAAGTCTATCGAATCCTTACCAGAGGCGGAATCTTTTTATATCCCTACGACACACGTAACCCTGACAGACCGGGGAAATTACGATTGATGTATGAAGCCAACCCCATGGCATTTATTATTGAGCAGGCAGGCGGTCTTTGCAGTACTGGCAGGGAGCGCATCATGGACCTTAAGCCTGAAGGTATTCATCAACGCGTACCGTTAATTTTAGGCTCAAAAAATGAAGTTGAACGGGTTATCGGTTACCATCAAGAAGCCGATACCTAAGAGGCTGTTGAGCTATACTTCGCGCGGTCACGGATGCGGAATTTATAGCGCACTGATTTTTGTCGAGAACACGGCACTAAAACAGGCGCATAGCAAGCTACGCAACTGTTTTAGTAACGCAGCTATCGGCAAAAACTCAGTCGTTAGAAATCCGCAGTCGTGGCAGCGCGAAGTATAAGGGAATCATAGCAAAACAAACGGAAAGATTGAGCGCATTTTTTGATCGATTGAAGCGCATAGTGGTACAAAGAAACGAAAATGATCGGAAAAAAAAGTCAATTTCAATTCCTATTGCCGCAATCTCAGCAGCCTTCAAAAGTTTTGTCTGGCAAACTTTTTAACTCTCAAAATAATCAGACTCAATTTAAATGTTCTTTCAAAGCGAAACCCACTTTGATTGTCCCTACTGGAAAAAGGATTTTCTAAATTTTATACCTGCAACGTTTGAAAATACTTTCGTTTAGGCTTCATCAGCTTTTTTTCTAATAGGAGAATACTCTGTAATACCAATCCATTGTATGGTTTTCAACAATAGCATTTACAAAAAATGGTGCGCTATAAATGAGGCACTTTCGAACGCGAAAGGTACAAATAATTTAAAAACCCAACCTCCCATGCGTACGGTATATAATACGCATCTTTAAAATCAACTGTAAACCGGCATACGCCAAAAAACCCATCGCAAATTTTTACCAAATACAGGAGAGAAATTTTGACTCAGGTGCAGGATATTACCAGCCCAATGACCCCCCTGGAACGCCGCGCGACCTTTTCACTGGCAGCCATTTACGCGTTACGCATGCTGGGATTATTCATGATCCTTCCGGTCTTGTCCCTGTTCGCAGAACATTTGGAAGGTTCAACGCCTTTGTTGATTGGCTTGGCCATCAGCATCTATGGATTAACCCAGGCAATTTTGCAAATCCCTTTTGGTTTATTATCTGACCGTTTTGGCCGAAAAAAAATTATCGTTATCGGTTTATTATTGTTTGCAACAGGCAGCGTTGTCGCAGCACTTTCTACAACAATTTATGGAGTATTAATCGGTAGAGCACTACAAGGAAGCGGAGCTATTGCTGCTGCAATTATGGCTCTTGTAGCCGATTTAACCCAGGAAGTACACCGCACTAAAGCCATGGGAACAATTGGCATCAGCATTGGCCTGTCTTTCGCAGTAGCTATTACGCTTGGTCCTGTTATTGGCGCCCACGCTGGTATTCAGGGGATTTTCTGGCTAACGGCGGGGCTGGCTCTAGTCGCTATTTTGGTTGTTATTTTTGTCGTTCCTAAGCCTTTACAAAATAAAATTCATGCCGATGCTGAATTAATTCCTTCACAATTTACAACTGTATTAAAAAACATAGAGTTACTTCGTCTTGATTTCGGAATTTTTATTTTGCATTTGATTCTGACCGCAAGCTTTGTTGTTATTCCTTTACTGATCAAAGATGCAGGACTGCTTCCGCAGCAACACTGGATGATTTATCTGCCAGTGTTTTTTTTCTCGTTAATCGTAGTCATTCCTTTCATTATTCTGGCAGAAAAAAAACAGAAAATGAAAGGCGTTTTTATTGGCGCCATCGTTACTCTGGTGATAGCTGACTTAGGTTTGTTTCATTTTTATTATCAACTTCCTGGATTAATTGCATTCTTATTTCTGTTTTTCGCAGGATTTAATCTGCTTGAAGCTACCCTACCCTCATTAATCTCCAAAACTGCACCTGGTGATTTTAAAGGGACGGCAATGGGCGCTTATTCAACTTCACAATTTTTGGGCGCATTTGTTGGTGGCACCTTGGGCGGGTATGTCTTTGGTGAATTTGGTGCCGGCATGGTTTTTTTACTTTGTGCCATTTGTGGCGGTATCTGGCTGATTGTTTCAATATTTATGAAGTCTCCAAAATATCTGGCCAATATGTTAATACCGTTAAATTCGATTGAAAAAGAAAAAGCAGATAAGTTTGTTACAGAACTTCTTCAAATTCCCGGAGTTGCTGAAGTCAAAGCACATTTTGATGAAGCAGTTGCCTACTTAAAAGTGGATAACCAACGTCTAGATAAAAATCAATTGCAAAATTTAATTTCGCAGTGGTCAAGCTCCTGATGATAAAATCAAACCATCGCCTTTAGAAATTTTACGGAGAACAAAATGCTCAACAAAGTAATGTTGATCGGCAATTTAGGTGCCGATCCCGAAGTCCGCTATATGCCAAGTGGTGAAGCTGTTACCAATATCAGATTGGCTACAACTCGCAGATGGAAAGACCGTCAATCTGGAGAACGTAGAGAACAAACAGAATGGCATCGCGTGGTTTTCTTCCGGCGCCTGGCCGAAGTTGCTGGCGAATATTTAAGAAAAGGCAGTCAGGTTTATATTGAAGGGCGAATCCAAACCCGGAAATGGCAAGATCAATCTGGACAAGATCGCTATTCAACGGAAATTATTGCTGAAGAAATGCAAATGCTGGGCAGTCGCAGCGGAGGCACTGCTAATTTTTCTGACAATCAGCCAATGCAAGCCAGTTCAGCACCAAAACAGACAGCCCCACAAAATAATGCTGATACAAATAGCCCGCCTCCCGCATCTTATGATGATTTTGATGACGACATCCCTTTTTAGAAGCTTAGTCAGCTATAGTAAAAAACAGAAAAAAAGAGGAGGAGACCTTCAAAATAAGGAATTTATATCTAATAAAATTTTCCTTAAAACAAAAGGTGTTCACACAATGAAGACAAGCCAATCGGGTTTAAAACTGGCTGAAATTATTATTTAGATGATGTATTAAAATCATCATTTTGATTGTCAAATGACAGGCCAGCCCATTGCATTCATCATTTTTCGAGTATTGAAGGCCTCACAAAAAATAGGCGCAAAAAGCATCGTCTCGCAAACATATTTTTTTTTCACTCTGTGCTACGATCTGCGGAGCAGACAACTGGGTAGCGATTGACAATTTGGTAAAGCGAAGGAGCTATGGTTTACTGAATAAAGTGGCTACACTAAACCGGACATTTCTACTTGGGGTTGACAAATTAATTATATATATTTAATTCAAACAAAATATTTGTTAACCTATCCCTCTTTCTGATCGGTAAAAATTTTTCGTATGCACCCAATGCTTACCATTGCTATCCGTGCCGCTAGGAGCGCGGGCAACCAAATTCTTCGAGCTGTTGACAGTGTTGGGCAACTGCAAATTGATCAGAAAGGAAAAAATGATTACGCCAGTGAAGTGGATCGTCAAGCTGAAAGTGAAATAATCCGTATTATTAGTAAAGCTTATCCAAATCATGGTTTTCTGGCCGAAGAAAGTGGCCGCCAAAACAGTGACAGCGATTATATTTGGGTTATTGACCCTTTAGATGGCACAACAAATTTTTTACATGGCTTCCCTCAATTTGCTGTTTCCATTGCTTTAAAAAACAAAGGGGTCCTTGAAGTTGGAGTGGTTTATGACCCTCAACGGGATGAGTTGTTTACTGCGGAACGCGGCGGCGGAGCGATGCTGAATAATCGCCGTATTCGCGTTACACGACAAACCAGTTTGACTGGTTCATTATTGGGTACCGGTTTTCCATTTAAAAAACAGCAACATCTGGAGCCTTATCTAGGCATGTTCAGAGCACTATTTATTGACTCAGCCGGCATCAGACGCGCAGGTGCTGCAGCGCTGGATTTAGCCTACGTGGCTTCTGGAAGACTTGATGGTTTTTGGGAAATCGGTTTACATGAATGGGATATGGCTGCAGGAGTACTTTTAATCAAGGAAGCTGGCGGTGTCGTAACGGATTTTTCGTTTAAAGATAAATTTCTGGAGTCAGGAAATTTAATCGCTGGAAACCCTAAAATGCATCAACTTATATATCAAGCAATTGAACCTCATGTCACTGACAGCCTAAAATAATTCTCTTTCTACCATTTAATTCCATAATGGAATTAAAGCGAATATATCTTCCGCGTTTGAGAATGCCCATTTAGAATACGTCAGCGTTTGTGAAAAGCTGGGCGAAAAAACTATAAATAGCAGGCTATTGGAAGATACTTAAACGACATCATTCGCAAAAAATGGTGTAATTTAAATGAGGTATTAATCGTCAATGGTGAACACATCCTTGTGTATCTACTCGCCTGTTTTAAATTTGGATTAAAAACTTGACTGTGGAATTCACATGCAAAGAATAACTCAGTTGTTATTTGACGATACCTTGAAAACTTCTTTAGCAACCCACTGTTCTTAGCCAGAGCAATTTTAATCTTCTTGCTTTTGCGTTGGTCTCATTACAATATTACTGAATAGTGCGGAAGTTGCAAAAACTAAGGTTGAAATTATAAATTGCCCAGATATAAAACTCCAAACGCCCGCAACAATTAAAGTTCCAATGATTACGTCTCTTGTAAATTCGCTCATGTTTTTCCTCTCAATTATTGAATTAAAGTTACAAGAATAGTGATTTATTACTATATTTATATGAACAAGCTCAAAATATTCATATAACTAGCACTTAATTTTCAATTATTTGAACACCATCACATTTTTAAAATTAAGTTAATTATGTTTTCAACCTACAAGAGGGTCTTTTTTTTCAGTTGTTATCTGTTTATTAGCCTTAACAGCTGGTCAGCTGATACGCTACGAGAGCGTCAATACGCGATTGAAATACTCAAAGATCTTCGTTTCGGTTCGGCTATTTATCTTGGAAAAAATAAATATCTTGCACTTTATACTGATACCGAATCGGCAGAAAACAGAGGCACGGCTATTTTATTGCACGATACCGGTCAACACCCGGATTCAAAACCTTTAATTCATAACCTACGAATCCAATTGCCAGAACATCAATGGGCAACTTTGTCCTTGCAACTCCCTATCTACGAATATGGCGCTGAGACCAATCAATCTTTTGATTTATTTCCGGAAGCATTTGAACGTATTCAGGCAGCTATCGATTTTCTACAGAAAAGCGATGTAAAAAATGTCGCATTGGTCGGCTATGGAATGGGAGGGTTAATAGCGGTTGCTTATGTTTATGAATCAAAAAATAAAGCAGTCGGGGCTGTTACTGCAATTAGTCTGCCCATCTCTGAAACTGAGAATCAATTCTCTGATACATTAACTTTTCTAAGCAAAACCAACCTGCCAATACTTGATATATATGGTTCAAAAGATATCGCTACAGTCAGTAAGAAAGCAAGAAAAAAACGTATCGCAGCCAAACATAACCCTCAATACCGGCAAGTTGAGATTACTCAAACTCAAAGACCCTACCAAAATCATCAAGACCTTATGATAAAACGTGTTTATAGTTGGTTAATTCAGGTTTCAAATAATTAAGAATAAACCACTTTACCACCCTCAGAAGAGGTAATAATTTCACCAATATTGTAAACAACCTCCCCTTGGTTAATCAAAATTTCCTTGGTTTGTAATTCTTGTTCTTGTGGAACACAAACAATCATTCCGATACCACAATTAAAAGTTTTCAGCATCTCAGATTCTGAAAGGTTTCCTTGCTCTTGTAACCATTGAAAAACGAGTGGTTGCGACCAGGAGTTCAAATCTATTGATGCCGACAAACCTTTTGGTAAAACGCGAGGTAAATTTTCTGTAATTCCTCCACCCGTGATATGCGCTACAGCATGCACTGAGACTGACTCAATCAGAGCCAGTAAAGATTTAACATAAATCCTTGTTGGCTCCAACAGTATCTCGCCTAGGATTTTACTGTCTACAGTATCAGACAGTGCTACACCACTTTGCTCGATAATTTTACGAATCAAGGAATATCCGTTGGAATGCGGGCCGGATGAAGCAATACCCAGAAGTTTGTCGCCCACTTTGACTTTTGATCCGTCTATCGCTTTGTGTTTATCAACAATACCAACACAAAACCCCGCCAAATCATAATCACCATCAGCATACATACCTGGCATTTCAGCAGTCTCACCGCCCACCAAAGCTGCTCCGGAAAGCTGGCAACCTTGGCCAATACCTGCAACCACAGAAGCGGCAACTTCAACATCTAGTTTGCCACAAGCAAAATAATCCAGAAAAAATAAGGGTTCAGCACCTTGTACGATAATATCATTCACACACATCGCTACCAAATCGATACCGATTGTATTGTGAACATTCATTTCACTTGCGAGCTTTAGCTTGGTACCGACTCCATCAGTACCAGAAACCAGAACCGGATTTTGAAAACGCTCCAAAGGCAATTCAAACATTGAACCAAATCCACCAAGACCTGCCAAAACACCTTGAGTACGGGTGGCTGCAGCAATGGGTTTTATTCGGTCAACCAGAGCATTGCCTGCTTCAATATCTACACCAGCATTTTTATAACTTAGACTTTGTCGATTTTGTTCACTCAATGTTATTCTCTTACTGCTAAAATTAAACTAGAATCGGTACTTTCGAAAATTATGAGATACCGTTAAATCACTGCGAGCGCATCAATTTGCAAGGAAGATGGGTTATGGATCACCGACTTACAAATCCAACCATTAATGAGCAGCAGGTCTATTTGACGCCCTATTGTACAAGACAAAATTATTTCGTGTGAGGTTATGCAACGACTTTTAAAAGCATTTTTATTTATTTTACTCAGCCATTCTGGAATCTTACTTGCTGTTGAAGTACAAGAACTATTTGAAGCTGAAGTTATCACCCAGAGCCAGTCTCCAAATGACCGTAATAAAGCAATTAAAGACGCTTTAGCTATTGTATTAGGAAAAATTATGGCAGGGGAAAATATTTTTGAAGACTTAACTGTAAAAATGGCCCTGAAGGATGCCCCTCGCTATACCACCCAATACCGATATTCACTGATCCCTTCAAATTCCGATGAAAATTCTGCGAGACTCATGCGCGTCAAATTTGATCAAGATGCACTATTGGAACTCATGCGGTCAAGTAAACTCGGTATCTGGAATGAGGTTCGCGATGAAACCCTGGTATGGTTAGTTGTTGAAAAAAATGGCAAAAAACAGATTTTTAATGAAGAATCCATGCCTGACATTGCCAATGCACTGACTAAAGCAGCTAAACGCAAGGGGCTGCCATTATTGTTTCCTTTAATGGATTTGCAAGAAAGCCAAAAAATCACCATCCCTGATATTTTGGGAGCCTATTCCGATAAACTACTAGAAGTTTCAAAACGTTATGCAACCCCTTCTATTCTGGTTGGACGCGTTAAAAAATATAAAAAATGCTGGAAATCGGAATGGGCATTGTATTTTAATAGCGACATCAAACAGTGGAGCAGTGAATGCGTGGCTTTGGATGAGGCAATTCTTTCCGGCATGCAAGGGACATACGATAAACTTTCAAAATTTTATGCGGTCAACCCCGACACTCTGGAAATTGATAGCGTTATTTTGAAAGTATCCGGGGTAAAAAATATGACTGATATGAGCAGAATAACGGATTATTTAAGCTCTTTACCTATGACAGAATCAGTCAATTGGTTAAAGGTTAAATCCGGTATTAATTACTATAAGGTAAAAACTTCTGGTAGCCGTCGCGCATTTATCGATGCCGTTGGTCTCGGAAGAATTCTCGATCCATTAGATCCAGATGATATGCAGAATAAGAATGAGTTAAAATATCGCTTGCTACCCGATACGATACGGTAATAGTAATAAATAAAAAATGGCAATAGGAGGGGTTTTCCAATGACAATTAAAAAAAACATCATTTCGCATCTTTCAATGTTATTTATCATAACAAGCTTTACTTTTTTCTCTCAAACAACATCAGCCTATGAGGAAGATAAAAAAACAGAATGCAAGCCTCCCAGGCTTCGACGCATTAAACCTGAAAGTTATACTAAAAACCATTCTGAAGTTCCGCCTGAAAGTGAATTTTCATTTACACTGCCTGTTTGGACTGACCCTGAGAAGGTGACAGTGACAGTAAAAAAAATACCTACAAAAGTAACGGTGGAAGATCATGGGAGTTTTTTTCTGGTCAAAGGAAATCTTCCTGCTGAATTAGAAAACACCTATGCACGGGTTAGTGTCAGGGCTGTTGCCAAACTCGGGTGTCTAAAAAGAGACGGCTGGCTATTAAAAATTTCTGAACGAATTGTTGCTAACCCGGAGCCTGAAAAAGAACCTGAGCCCGAATCCAAGCCGGAAAATAGTTCTGAAAAGCAACAACCTGCTAAAGCTCAATAAGGGATTTTTCCAGGATAAGTATTCCAGGCTTGAAAAGGTTTATTGGCATCTGCAATTTCGATTTGTAACATCGGTATTTTTCGTTGCTCGGGCGCTAGTTGAATTTCTTCGTAAATGAAGCTGTCATCAAAACCTGCTTTTGCAGCATCTAAGCGATTGCAAGCAAAATAAACCTCTTTCAGTCTGGCCCAATAAATTGCCCCTAAACACATTGGACAAGGTTCGCAACTGCTGTAGAGCACACAATCAGTCAATCGAAAATCATTACTTTTTTGACAAGCAAGACGAATTGCAAGAACTTCAGCATGGGCCGTTGGATCATTATTTTTGGCAACCAAATTCGCACTACTGGCTAATATTTGTTCATTGTGAACAATAACGGCCCCATAAGGGCCTCCGCCATTTCTTGGATTTTCGATTGCAAGATCAATAGCCTGCTGTAAAAATTCTATTTTCACTATTCCAAACCCAGAGGGTTCTTTGGGTCAATACCATCCATAAACGGTAACCGTCTATCTTTATTGGTAATCTGGTAAACCTTTCCTAACCAGTTATTAATCACCGCCTTGGCCGTATCTCGCCAGGTATTATCCAAATTTCCAATAATTTTTTGTTCAGGGAAAACTTCCAGCTTGGTACCCAGGCTTTTAGCTTCAAGCACATGGTTTTTGTAATCCAACAAAACTTGTTGTGCCTCCTGATTAAAATAATGCTCTGGAAATGGCGGGTAATCTTCTCTTTCATTCTGAAAAAAACGTATGACTTCCCGTTTATATTCTTTCATCAGACTGATTTCGTCATATTCAGGATGGCCTTGAAAAAAAACAATTCTGAAGCCATCTGGACTGACCGCCAAATGAACACCTGCTTCCTCGCTGACGGCCAATACTTTAAGTTTTTTATCCTCCATGTCTTGCTGGAAGATTTCGTTATATCGTGAATGTGGCACATCAAATCTGGTGTTAATCTCCGCAACTAAAGGGTGTCGCCGATCCAGCAGTTTATGTGGATAAACTCCCCAGCGTTTGCCAGTGGGCAGTGGAGTTCTTTCAATGCCATAGCAATAATGAATCAACGCATGTGTTGCCAGACAGGAACAAAGAATGGATGTCACATTTTTTTTTGCCCAATCAAAAACTTCAGTTAGAGGTTGCCAGAAATCCTCTTCAGGAATGTGTGGGTGGGTGACATTTGCACCGCTGATAATCAGTGCGTCCAGGCCATCCTGCTTGATTTTTTCAAATGATTCATAGTATTTTTCGATATGTGCCTTCGCCTCAGGGCCACGTTCCAAACCCTCAATCGTAAAAGGATGGACATGAAACTGAGCAATTTGATTACAAGCGCTAACCAATCTGAAAAACTGCCTTTCCGTCGCTTCAAGCGCTGAATCAGGCATCATATTGAGCAAACCAATGTGAATTTCCCTGATATCTTGATGACTGGCCCGATCCGGTTGTAATATTTCTTCACCTTCATTTCGCAAGCGCTGAAAAGTAGGCAAATCAATATGAGCAACAATTGGCATATTCTTAGCCTCCTTTATTATTTCGATTGATCATCAATCGCATTTGCAATTAACTGAAGAAAATCTTGTTCCCCTTGAATTGTTGCAGCCTGCCCTGCATCAATTGTGTAACCATACTGCTCAGCGATTGCCTGGTAACGAGGTAGCCTGGATTTAAAAAGTTCAGGAAAAACCCAGCGTACAAAATCATCCGGGTCAATCTCATCAGTACCACTAAGCTTATTCAAGTTTAAATAATCATTCAACTTTTCATCAAGAAAAGCCTCCCGGTAATACATAGGCTTGGGATCAGTGACAGCACGATCGATAATGGTTTGTTCAAGGCTTTCCGGGATCTTGAGGTAGACGATCAAGGTATGCTCAGCAAGGACAGACAATGTTTCTGGATCATCCAGTTCGCAAACACTACCGCCTGCATCATTGATAAAATGTTTATAACCGTAAATATCTTCAGCTTTATGAATGAACTCAGGAACATCTTGCATCGCCATAATTTCAGCATGCCGGTGAAGATGCTGCCGTCTTTTAAATTCATTTAATGCCAAGCCGCCCAATTCAGGACTGCCAATTTTCCCCAAAAAGCTGGAAACAGGTGTCAGATTATCAACAGTGATGTTATTGCAAATATATATTGAGTCTGAAAGCAGCAATTCCCGAAGAAAAGGCACATCCATTGCCTGGCGTTTAATATTATCCAGAATCGGTTCTTCAAGATATTTAGTGCCAATGCGATAATCACCGGAATAATGGAACCATTTCTCTTTAGGTAATTTATTAGCCAATGTAGTTTTCCCGGCACCGGACATGGCTAACAAGGTAATTCTTTTTGATTCCCAATCCAGGAACTGCTGGGCACTCATTTTCATATCTTGAATTTTCTAATTGGAATGTTAAAGATGGTTATCTTAACAGGCTCATAAATAAGGAACGAACATGAAATAACTTTAACAACTGGCTTGTCTTTTTATCCGTCTTCTGCGTTGTAAAAATAGTTACATAGCTGGCTATACGCCTATTTATACGCCTTGAATACGAATAAAAATTCTGCGCCAGTTGCTAAACTTATTCTGTGCCCGTCCCTAAATGAAGGGTGTTCGCTGTTTAAAATAAACAAACTTCCAAAATTTTTCAGCCAATTTACCACTATAATCAAAGTCTTTTCGAAAACCTTTCTTTTTGAAAATTTCAAGTCAGTAAACTCGGTAGTAATCTTGCTTTGCAGTTTGCCAGACCTGGTATGTCATCATACAAGTCGCATAAAGAGAGATTAGATCTAAAGGAACCCCCAATCCAGCCACATCAATTTCCAGAAAAAACATAATGACCAGGGTCCAAACTGAATTATAAACCAAACTGGCTAATACTAATGCGGTATAGAGGTAATCTGAACCCGTAGTGACGGGTTTGTCCTTATAAACTTTATAACCAATATGAATAATTACAATTCCAGCAATAGCGTCCAAAATTGTAAAAATAAAAGGCCCGGTATCCCAGATATAATAGATGATAATACTCCATAGAACAGAATACTCCAGGCCAAAAATCATGATAAATTTTTTAAATTTATCCATTGTTATACTTTTTCATTGTACTGCTCACCTTTAAGGTTATTATTTTCTGATTTCACTGAGTATTTCACCATTATTATTCAATGTTACTGCCAAAATATTTCCTGAAACCATAAGATCAATATCGTATTCCTCACCATATCGATTAGGGTTATTAATCATTTTTACGGCCAAAATTTTGTAGTTAGGATACGTTGATTGCAAACTTTTAATTGCCTGATCAGAAATGATATTAAAAGAATGTTGTTCCACAAAAATAATATTAGTAAATAACTGACCATTTGGCCTGAATAATTCACCCATTTCTTCTTCATAAGGCGTATTATTTTGATCAACTTTACTTTCTTTAAACGTCACTTGATAAAAAGGTTGCCCGAAATGAGTTTTTTCTTCTACAAAAACCTCCTTTGCCTTAGGATGATATTTTTGAATATAGTCTAAAGCTTTTTGTGGTAACTCTTGCTTACTAATAATTTCAGCATTTACAGTCATTGATATTAAAGTCAATATTACCCATAATGTTTCAAACAATTTTTTTTGCATACTTAAATTCTCCATTAACTAGATTTTAAAATTCTGATACTTGCTTTTTATATTGCATATTATCGAAATTATCAGATTCAGATAAGGTCCAATAGTTTCAAACCCGGCGGTAAAGCTTCGCCAAAAACTTGTTTTTCTTGCTGTTCATCCAGCTCAATTACTTCCATCACCATTTGTATCCAGGATACAGGCGCTTTAGATATCTTGAGTTCTTCAATAACTTGTTCCCGCAGTTCGGTATTAATATCCCTGACCCGATCGCCAGTCATCCTGGCCATTAATGTTGCAGCAAAACCCGCCTGCGGTATTTTTTTCCAGTCAACAGTCAAACACTGTCGCAGCCAGGATTCGATCTGACCAGGAGGGATAACAAAATGGTCACTACCATGAAATAAATTTCTGGACCCAATACGCCCAACAGCCCACCAGCTTTGCACTGACTCACTTGGCTTTTGCAAACGCTTTAATAACCATTCGCCGAGTTGAATTTTTTTATCGACTGGCAACCGCTCCAATGCCCCCGATAATCTGACCATTTCATCATAACTACGTAATTTACTCTGCTTGGCAATATTTCCCTGTCTTGCCGAGGCAGGATTAATATATTTCGCCAAATCAGTATAAATTTTTTCCTGGGCTAGGGTATCCAGGCCACCAGCAATTCGCCGCCACAAAGTCCACCATTCAGTCCAGTTTTGGGTTTCTGTGACAAACTGGATGCCATTTGGATAAATTTTCCATAACTGTTCAACACGCCAGTCATCCAGTTGATAACCAAACCCGGGCCTAAGACAAAAGCCGGCTAAATTCAACCATGCACGTTCATGATTCATTGAGCGACGCCTGTTTTTCATGGTTTCAAGCAATACCGAGAATAATTCCCGTAATAAAAGTGTATGCCATTCACTGCGCGGTCCAAGAATCTTTTCCAGATCACTGCGTAAGCTTTTTACAGCTTTCGGACTAATGGACTTTGATTTACTGCCAAAAATTTCAAAAATTTTTTCAGTTGCCTGATGAAAATTATCAGGTAACCCCTTACGTTGTACTGGCTTACTTTTCCGCCGTATCTCAAATTCAACATCCCAACGCTGATTAGGATTACCCACTGCAACACACTGGATTTTTAAAGTCCCAACCTCTGTTAAGGTAACCGCCAGTTTAACAACCACTTCGCTGTTGGTTATTCCTTGCTGCTGCTCAAGAGCAACCGCTAATGGCGGTAAATCGTGGAACCGGTCATCCATTTCATTAACAAGTTCCCCCGGTTTTAAATCATTTTCTCCAGTTAAGGACGCGAGATGAAAACGTACTGGCTGCCCTAATCGCAAAGAAAACTGTCGATTTTCCAGAATAATTTCAGCACCCTCTTCCGTTCCCTGGGGCAAAATACAGATAGCCTGTCGAGCTTGATTAACTTCGGATTCAACGATAAGAAAATAACTTCGCGATACACCGCCACCGATCTTTAATTGTTGACCTTTTCTGGCAATGGCATAACTAACAGCACCGAATGCAACCGCCAATTCCGGGTGTATATTTTCCAGATGTTTGACTGGCTTTTCGCTCCATGAGACCAACAAATCCATAACCCGCTGGCTAATAACTTTGCTGCGAAAAACACCACCATTAAACAAAACCGCATCAGGAACACCATGTTCCTCGCCTGTCGCTTCTCTGGCAGCTTGTTTATACAAATTCAGAAAAGCGGCAATATGTTTGCTAATGGCCGGATCAGCTGCATAAGGCAAACCAAACTCCACGACACCACTACGTTTTTTGTCTGGAAACTGATCAATGGTTGATAAGGGAAAAAACCCGTCCAACGCAATTGAATTTACTTCCTCCCTGGTCAGCTCTACGGAACGCGTCCCGCCAATCAGACGCGACCCACCACCTAATAAAGTAACCGCATATTTTTCTGGCGCAACATCGCTAAGTAATTGTTCCTTGCAGACCCGGCACTGTTCAATAAGTTGCGACAATTGTGCAACTGATAATCGTTTGCCATCAGGGCTCAGATCTTTTTCAACGCGATGAGCCAGCGTCAAGTCAATATTATCGCCACCCAGCATTAAATGATCGCCAACCCCTATGCGTGTCAGTTTTGGTTCAGAACCACCTGTTTCAACTTTGATTAATGTTAAATCTGTCGTACCACCGCCGACATCACACACCAGTAATAAACGGACATCCTGGAGCGCCTGATGGAGACCAACTTGATGGCGATGCAACCAGTCATAACAAACAGCTTGCGGTTCTTCCAGCAAACGCAATTTTGAAATCCCAGCAATCCGCGCCGCTTCCAGGGTTAATGCTCGCGCCGCCTCATCAAATGAAGCAGGGACAGTAACAACAATATCCTGATTTTCCAGTAAGGCATGCGGGAATTTTTGATTCCAGACAGCGCGAACATGAGCCAGATAGCTGGCGCTGGCATCAAGAGGAGAAATTCTAGGAACATCTTCGCCGCTCCCCCAAGGCAGAATTGCGGCAGTATGATCTATTGAAGGATGAGATAGCCAACTTTTAGCGCTGGTTACCATTCTGCCCTGAGTTTTTGCACCTAATATTCTGGCAGCTTCACCAATCACAGCAGCATCGCCAGATGGTGAATAAGCAATATCAGAATCAGCCATTTCACCTTCAGCTGGATGATAACGAACCGATGGCAACAAATCCCTGGCTGCCACTTCCCCCGGCGCGACCAGTTGTTCGATTTGAAAAAGCTTGATTTGTTGATCTGACGGGTCGGCACTGGCATAGGCAACAACGGTATGAGTTGTCCCTAAATCAATACCGACCAGGTATTGTGGCTTTGAATTTTGCACGTTTTCGTTACTGAAATTTAATCCTGCTGAGTTTCTGTTGCTTGGACTTCAGCTTCAGCCTCATCACCAGCACGAACATCAAATTCAATTTTCCAACGGCTGCCATCCTGAGTCGACACGGCTTGTAACTCGAGCGTTCCCACTTCAGTGACTGCAGCACACAAATGCACGGGAATTACTTCTCCAGGCGTATGATTTTCTACCGGCAAGGTAATTTCAATTTCATCCAGTTCTTCAAGCTCACCCTCTGGCCAATGTTCAAGTCTTGCTCCGACCTGATCATCACGACGAACGGTGGAACTAAAAAAACGGAATCTGACCGGCTCGCCAATCACCAAACCGAACTCATCACCTGCCAATTCCTGTTCAGTCCCCTCTTCCATGCCAAAAGGTGCGATACACAACGCCTGCAATTCAGGCATCATTCCAGGTACAGCAGGCATAGCACTTTCGACACCGACATAATAAGCCGCAGCAGTACCGCCTTTGATTCTAACCCCTTTACCTTTTCGGACAAAACCATAATAAGCCGCTCCGCGGGCTACTGCCAAATCCAGATCAGCGCCCTCAAGTAATCTTGCCCCGGGTGCAGCTTCACTCGTCAACCATGAATTAAGAACCTCCATTAGCCGTTGGCCCAATAAATCTGATTTTAAAACACCACCATTGAATAACACAGCTGATGGATGCAAAAAACTGGCATTTTCAGGTAAAGAAATATCCGACATTTCTTCCCTTGCTGAAAGTTGCTTCGCCAAAAATGCGGCAAGGTGACGGGTTATTCCAGCATCCTGGGCATAGGGAAGCCCTGCTGTTCTCAGGCCACTTCTGGCACGACTAGCCGGTCTTTCATCGACAGAAATATTTGGGAAGAATCCCTCCACCAGCACACGATTGACTTCTTCGCGTGTCAATTCGGTACGAAGTGTCCCACCAATTAGTGACGAACCTCGGCTGGGAACCACCAAGGGAATATTATCAGCTCCAGGGTCGCTGAGAATTTGCTCCTTGGCATCACGACAGCCATGGGTCAATGCTTGAATTTGCCAGGCTTCCAGGCGTTTACCATCCTGTTCCAATTTTGCTTTAACGGTGTAAGCCAATGCCAGATCCATATTATCGCCACCCAGCAAAATATGATCACCAACAGCAATACGCGTCAATTCCAGATTGCCATCACTTTCTGTCACAGCAATCAAGGATAAATCAGTGGTCCCGCCACCAATATCAATGACCAGAATAATATCACCAACTCTTGCCTGGTTACGCCATTCACCTTGGCTTCTTTCAATCCAGCTATACAGTGCAGATTGTGGCTCTTCCAATAAAATTGCCTGATCCAACCCTACAGTTTTAGCGGCATCAACTGTTAATTCACGGGCCGCAGGATCGAAGGAAGCCGGAACCGTAATTGTTACATCCTGTTGATTTAACGGAGCATCAGGATATTGATGATTCCAGGCACTGCATAAATGTTCCAGATAAGCACAAGTCGCCTGAAACGGAGAAATCCGCTCAACCTCTTCTGGCGCTTCGGCAGGTAAAATCGGAGCTTTGCAATCTACCCCGGCATGACATAACCAGCTTTTGGCACTGGAAACCAACCGAATCGGAGTTTTACTGCCCAGGTTCCTGGCAATTTCCCCGACAATATGTTCCGGATGTGGATTCCAGGGTAAGGCAATTTCCCCTCCGGAAATTTCCGCTTCATGCGCCTGATACAAAAATGACGGTAATTGTGATTTTTCTTCAACCGTACCCGGCGCAGTCAATTGCGGGATTGGTAGAACTTCCTGAAGAATTTCGGTTTCTTCAGATTGATTCATATCAACCCAGGACAGCACACAATGAGTGGTACCCAAATCGATGCCTACAGAAAAAGCCGGACCTGCGTTATCAGACCCGTTATCTTGGGTAACTGAATCAGCTTCACTCATAATTCCACCTCTGCAGGCGCAAGAACGCTGGGATTATGATGTTCGGTCAATTTTGGCAATTTCACATTGATTGCTTGCCAGCCTTTGTGGATTAAAGCGCCGGTAAAAGGCGGCTCACCAACAATATTACCCGTCAAACGCACTGCTGATGCATCAAATCCTTTATCCAAGGTAATTTTATTACCTTCCTGTTCTGTACGAATAGGCTTTAAATCAAAATGCTCATTAATTACCTTACGGCATCCTGCATGTACAACACGCGCAGCGGCGCCTACTTCATTATCGCTATAGTTGCTGATATCTTCCTTGATGAAATCAATAAACCGGGCTTCTTTTTGTAACAGCCCTAATAATTGCAAGGCTGAATCAGTCGTAGCTTCCTTGAGCACCACTGGCTCCTGAGCCGGTGCTGGCACTTCGACTTCAACGATTTTCTCAACTTCAACGATTTTCTCGATAACCTTGGGTTCAGGCTCCGTTGTGGGTGTAGCTGCAATTAATGCCTGCTGCTTGGCTCTTCGCGAAGCTCCTGCCAGCATTGCCAGCAGTAAAAAAATCAGCAACAAAGCAAGCACAAAAACAATGCCTGCCAAAATCGCATGATACAAATCAAATGTGGTCGGGATCAGGGATAAATCGATATTATAATGAGTATTCATTGGTTATCCTGTAGTCAATTATTATTTTCTTGATGCAGCAATCAGCATAATTTCTTTCAACACCTTACGTGCTGTTTGGGTTCGGGTCATTTTCATATAACGATCAGCAGATTTTTCTGGTACTTTTTCCTTAATAAAGGTTTCGCGCACATGCGCCAGGGATTTTTCGCATTGTTTTAAAATTTCATCCGTTAACTTTCTGGAATCCATTTTCACCTTCATGCGTTTTTTCACTTCACTGGTTATGCAGGTCATATATTCATATTTTGATTTTTGGATATTGGCGATTGTTGAATCTGACAGGGTTGTCGCCTGCCATTCCTCTCCTGATTTATCGACAGCCAAAACCTGCAAGGAAACAGCAAAAAAAATCAGTAACAGAAACTTTCTCATAGAACTCTCCGGAAAGAACAGTAAATAAACAGCAATTTTACGCGATCTGAGGGTATTGGACAATAAACCCGGCAACGTGAGACGACTCCCCAAGTTATTAAATATTCAGCATAACTTTTTGTATTTTTTCAAGAAAAATGCAGCCATTAATATACTCCTGACAACCATGAAACATGTAAAAGCCAACCATAAGCCATGATTTTGCAAAGACAAATTAAAATAATAAACTGGTAAATAACAGCCGAGCACTGAAAAAACCATAATGTCGCGCATTTGCTTCGACAAGGTTGCCCCTACAAAAACCCCGTCAAATAAAAAACTCAGGAATGAAATTAATGGCAATGCCAGAAGCCAGGGAAGATACTCCAAAGCTGTGTTTCTGACTGATTCCAGATTTGTCAGCAGATAGATAATGTCCTTGCCAAAGAAAAAGTAAATCATAGAAAAAACAATAGCGATCAGCAACGACCATAAACCCGTTGTCAATACGGCTTGTTTCAGCAAAACTTTATTTTTCCTGCCGATTGCCCTGCCAGTCAGAACTTCCGCCGCGTTGGCCAGACCATCCAGGGTATAGGCCAGAAAAGTCTGAAAATGAAGCAGCACCGTGTTAACCGCAAGAATTATTTCGCCAAACCGGGCACTTTGAGTGGTAAAAAAAGCAAACGTAAAAATCAGGCATAAGGTTCTGATAAACAGATTCTGATTGATATACAGCATTGCTTTTAATTTTTTAAGCTGAAAAACTTCCGGCCAAACCGGTCCACGCATCAAGAATTGCTTATTCCTCAACAACAAAATAATGGCTAAAACCAGTCCGATATATTCAGCACAAACTGAAGCCAATGCGACACCCTCAACAGCCCATTTGAATTTAACCACAAACAGTAAATCCAGTGCGATATTGCTAAGATTCGTGGTAATCACTATAGCAAGCGGCGCTTTTACATTCTGCAAACCCAAAAGCCAGCCCGAGATTGCATATAAACTAAGTGTGGCAGGCGCACTCCATATTCGAATATCAAAATATTGCAATCCCAGATTTTCAATTTCCGGACTACTTTGGATAAGAAAAAAACCAAACTGCCCAATGACTTTTTGAGAGAGCAAAATCAGAAAACTGATCAGACCGCTGATTAACAAAGCCCGCCATAGTATGGCTCTTATTTCCGGCACATTATTCTGGCCAAATGCCTGAGCCGTCATTCCGGTGGTTCCCATGCGCAAAAATCCAAAGCCCCAAAATAGAAAATCAAAAGTCATCCCGCCGATTGCAACAGCGCCAAGATACAAAGGGGATGACAAATGTCCCATCATCGCGGTATCCACCAGGCCCAAAACCGGCGTGGAAATATTCGCAATAATCATGGGTAAGGCGAGTTGCCAGGTTTGTCGATGATTAAACATCTATACTTTGAATAGTTAGAAACGTAGAATTTTAATTTTCAACTCTGTTCAAACAGAGTGACTGGACTTGAATGTTTGATTAGAATTTATCACATGTACAAATATAACGGTTTATTAGTCCACCAAAGCCAGGATGAACAAGGCATTCTGGAGATCATTGAAGAAAAAGGGGTTCGCTCCCTGCATTTTGGCTCCAGTCCAAAACAAAGCAGTATGCTGCTTGATGAGCCAAACCGCTTATACTCACCGTATGCCAGAGCCATGATGGCCTGGCAGCTTTTCAAAGATAACCCTGAAAAGCTGTTAATGATTGGCCTGGGCGGCGGTATTCTAACAAAATATTATTTATACCATTTCCCTGAATGCCGCATTAAAGCAGTTGAGTATCGAAAAACTGTGGTCAAAATAGCCAGAAGCCATTTTGGTTTACCACTGGATCCGAGATTAAAAATCGTTATTGACGATGGCGGCCAATATATCCGAAAACAGGCTCGAAAACAGATTGATCACCACGACCTGTTGATTGTCGATGCATTCGATCAGGAAGGCCTGGCGGAACCAGTCAAGCAACAGGCATTTTTTGATAACTGTAAAAGTTTGTTAACCGATGATGGCATTTTAATCGTTAATCTTTGGAGCACAGATAAATCCTTGTTCGAGGAAATTGCCTGGTATCTTGGGCGAAGTTTTGATTGGCGGGTACTTTTTTTACCTGTCAGAAAAAGAGGTAATGTCATTGCTTTTGCTTTTTCCGAAAAAATGCCACAAATCACCCTCAAACAATTAAAATCCCGGGCCGAATACCTGAAAAACCAGTATCAGATCGAATTTCCCGGCTTTATTCGGGATTTTAAAAAACATAACCGGGAGATTTTTAAAAAGACCATTCGGTAATATTCGTTAAATACGATTTATCAATCTATTTCCCGAATCAAATCAAGCATATCTTCGACTGACATTTTGCCGCTGACATCGCCGCCCTCCAGCAAGCTATTTGCCAAATCGCGTTTGTGTCGATGTAAATCAACAATTTTGTCTTCGATAGTATCTTTGGCAACCAAACGATAAATGGTAACAGGTCTTTTTTGGCCGATCCGATGCGCTCGGTCAGAAGCCTGATCTTCCACGGCAGGATTCCACCAGGGGTCCATGTGTACAACATAATCAGCCGCAGTCAAATTAAGTCCGGCGCCGCCCGCTTTCAAACTGATTAAAAAAACATCGCCTTCACCCGATTGAAATGCGTTAACCGCTGTCTGCCTTTTTTTCATGGAGGTCGAACCATCCAGATATTGATAGCTGATGCCTTTTTTATCCAGTAATTCGCGAATCAAAGCCAAATGTGAAACAAATTGACTGAATACCAATGCTTTGTGGCGATTGGCTATAAGTTCTTCAACCAGCTCGTCAAAAGCTTGCAGTTTGGAGCTGCTAATATCGGTTTCTTCCATAATCAATCGAGGATGACAACATGCTCGGCGCAGTTTCATAATTTCCGCCAATACCTGAAGATGTTTTTGTCCTGGTGGCGCTGCTTGCTGCTGAACTTCTTCCATGGTCTGCATGGCGTGTTGGCGTAATGCTTCATACAGGGTACGTTCTTCAGCGCTCAGTTCAATATGTAAAGTTATTTCAGTTCGAGCCGGCAATTCTGTTAACACATCATTTTTCAGACGCCTTAAAATAAAAGGCTGGATCAATTTTTTCAGGCGTTGCTGGGTTCCATAATCTTTTTGATTTTCAATTTGCTGGGCAAAGCGCTCATTGAACTTTTTTATTGATCCTAATAACCCAGGATTAATAAAATTAAACAAATTCCATAATTCCCCTAAATGATTTTCAATCGGGGTGCCAGTGGTGATTAATTTGAAATCTCCTTGCAACGACATAGCCGCCTTGGATCGTTGAGTTTGTGGATTTTTTATCGCCTGGGCTTCATCCGCAACAATAGTGTGCCATTGTTTTTTAATCAGCTTTTCCGCTTCAGTTTGTAATAATCCATAACTGCAAACTATCACATCAAAGGCATCTGCCTGATCAAGCGTTTGCTGACGATCACCTTTGCCAAAATAATAGGCATTGAGTGTTGGCGCAAAGCGTTGAATTTCTTCCAGCCAATTATTACAAACTGATGTCGGCGCCAAAATAAGCGTTGGACCATGTTCTGCCCGCAATAACATCAATGCCAATGATTGAATGGTTTTCCCCAAACCCATATCATCAGCCAGACAGGCGCCAGCTCCCAGATGGGCTAATCTTGCCATCCATTGGTAGCCTTGTAATTGATAATCCCGTAACTCACCCTGCAAGGTAGAAGGGACTTCAGGCTCAAAATCTTTTGCTTGCGCCAATTTTTTCAATTGTTCACGCCAATGCTTGCCAGCCTTGACATTCATGCCTTCAGTAATGTCATCCAGCGCTTGAGCCGCCAAAGCATGGAAACGAAAATCCTTGCCATTTATTTCGCCCAATCCGGATAAATCATCCAGTCTTTGTCGTAATTCCTGGGTAAGCGCGATGATTTGCCCATCATCAAGCTTCAGAAAACGCCCGGGGGAAGCATTCAATAAACCGATCAGATTTTGCATTTCCAAAATCTGACTATCATCAATACTTATCTCACCAGAAACACTAAACCAGTCTTTTTCCTTGCGCACATTAAACTGCACTTGGGAAAATCCGGTTTCTCTGCTGATCCTGATCGCCTTGCCCTTAGGCCATTCCAACACCGCAAAATCCCCTAAACTTTGCAGTTGCAACAAAGCTTCCAGCGCCATTTCCGCATCATCCAGCTGCCATCGGGCATCAGTAACATGGTAGAGTGCCGGACAAGCCTCCAAAACCTGTTCCAGATATTGTTGTTCAAGATCAAAATTGCGACTGGTTTGTAACTGTTTATCATTGATTTCAGCCAGTACTGTTGATCCGCCAACACCCGGTTTATAAACTGGCCCGCCATCAGTAAAAGGCTGAACAAAAATTTCAATCTGAATCCCATCTCCAATGGGTTGCAGGTGAATATGCAGTCTGCTGTCTGCTTCCACCCTCTCTGCCAAACTAGACTGGCCGCCAATGTCTGAATGAACAGTCAGCATTGATGCAATCGCTGAGATTGAATCAATCACCTGCTGCTTGGCTTTTTTGGGTACCAGCAAACCTTCTGGTCCCAAAATATCAGCAACCTGGCGGTGCTCAGGCTCCACCTGATAAACAACGATATCATCATTGGCAGTTTTTTCCGCAACGACATCTGATTGATAAGGATAAGGTGTCAAAGCAATCAGCAATTTATCCTGTTGCTCGGACACCGCCAGCTGGATTTGAGATTTGGTCACAGAAACCGGCTTGTTATACTGTGGAGCGTCCTCCCAGAAAATATGAGGATGACCAATCGCTTCAATAATAGCCTTATCATTTAACTGGAAAATTTCTCGTGGACGATAACTGGAATAGCCATATTCATATTTCATTTCAATACAACGACAAATACGACGATCGTGCTCGGTCAAATACGGAAAGCTGTCGTTTTCATCTTGCAAACGCTTGAGTGCAACCGGTCGTCCCCGCGTCCATCGACCATTTTTTCCTAATCGTTGTTCTTTGGCAGTCAAACCAATTCCATAATCTCCAATCGTCCTAGCCGTCCAGATTAACCTTAGGTTCTGCTCGCTTGATAAATTATTTTTCTCCTCTGCTCCCCTCTTTTTTCCAATTCGGGCCAAGGCATCCAGAGAACGATGCCAATTTTCCAGATGAGGCAACAAATCCAAAATAGCTATGTGCGGAGACTGGCTGTATTTTTTGGCAATTTTCTCAATTTTTTTGTCAGCGACCGATAACCGGACCAATAAGGATGAGGAAACCGCAGCGAACCAGAAATAATCTTTTTTTTCGGCTTCAAGACATAATTTTTTTAACTCTTCAAAACTTTCGGTGTCCTCTTTAAACCTTTCAATTTCACCTAGCCAGTACAGCAACAACAAATTTAATAACTGGTCATAAGCAAAGTTGTAATACCGAAACAGCAAGTAACAGTCTGCATCCTGCGCTTTTTTTATTGCTTCATGGACATCCAGGCCAATCAATAATCTTGCTTCTGCCAGCTGACACTCACTTGTCGCCACTTGATTTTTTGTCGAAATTTTTAATTGCTTTCTAAGGGTAATCAAATTATCCTGTTTTTGTTTATAGAGCAGTGACAAATTCAGAATATGTCCGAGAATACTAGGTATAAAAACATTTCGTTTACGGGTTCGTTTTTTGATGAGATTTAATACTGTTTCGTAAATCAACCAGGTCTCTTCATAACGATTCTGCATAAAACGTAAAACACCCAGCAAAATCAAACCTTGTTCCGAATCATCCTGCTCCAGCAAATCATCAAGACCTTCAAGGTCGCCTCGCAACAAGTGTATCTTGACATGCTGATGAACAAATTCCCTGGGCAAGTTATCAAGCTGCCTGGACACAATTTCATTCATCAATTGATATTGAAAATTGCAATCTTCAAGTGTAGGGATTTTGACTGTCTGATAAGATTGCAAAATTGAAAGGCGCATACCAACAGGCAAGGCATCAAACCATTCACGATCAAATTGCTTGAACACTATATCTTCTAAAGTGCAGATCAATTTATCATGGAAATGACTTTCAAAGTTCTCCAGACATGAAATAAATAGCTGTTCTTTCCGTTGATATAAATAGATGCGTAACAGCTTAATATAATGCAAGTGCATTAAATGATGACTAATATAGGTATCATCACGCAATATAACCGGAACCAGCTTTTCTAAAAAACCTGGCTTTGCAACCGCCTTCTTGATTAATGGTTCTGAAATTTCCCTTGCACAAATCCAGCCTGCACTGGTTGTTTCAATAAGTTCCAGTTCTTCCAGTTTGCACCGTAGTGGTTTGGCAATTATGTTGGCAACAGCGACCTGCACACAACCCGATTTTTTGAGAAGATTTTGTAACCGTGTTTGCCCGACTGGGTTATAGATAACCGATAAGGCGAGTAAAATATCTTGTTCGCCAGTTGATAATTTATCAAAGCGATCCAGTAACTTTTTTTCCATCTATAAAAATTGGGGAGATTTATTTTGACTTTTAATGAGACCATCAGATTATCGCACATCACCAACAGGCGCTGCAAAAGCATCAGAAATCAGTTTTGAAACATTATCACCCGTTAACGATTTAAGGAAGGCCAACAGATCATCCATTTCTTTTTCTGATAAACCCAGTGGTTTTATCAAAGGATCAAGGTTTTCATTAGCAATTCCTCCCTGATTATAAAATTCAATGACTTGTTTCAGCGTTGAAAATTGGCCATTGTGCATATAAGGTGCCGTCAGAGCTATATTGCGTAATGTGGGTGTTTTATATTTCCAGCGGTCATCAGGGTTTTGAGTAATCTCATACAGACCCAAGTCATTAGGTTTACGTTCTGTAACAGTAGCAACGATGTCATTATCAACATCTATAAATATACCCGGAGCAACCTGTACACGCAGTTTATCTGCTTCTTTAGACATGGCCTGTTGATAACCAACCCCAGTATTATGTAATTTGTTATCCATGAACAAAGCATGATCTTTGCCTATAAGATGACAATTGTTACATCCCGCTTTGCCAGTAAATAAATCAAAGCCTTGTTTCGCAGATTTTGACAAAGCCCACTTATTGTTTTTATAAAACCATCGGTCAAACGCTGAATTTGCAGAATTCAATGTTCGTTCATAGCTGGCAATTGCCATACCAATAGTTTCCATCCCCGGACCACGGCCAAATGCTTTTTTGAAAAGCCCCTGATAGTCTGAGCTTTGTTTTATTTTATTGATAACAAAACCCACCGAAGGATTACCCATCTCATTATGTGCAAGGAAAGGTCCCCATACCTGTTGCTCCAATGTATTCTCTCGGCCATCGTGGAACAGCAATTTGGCAAAAGCAATGTTATATAAAGTTGGTGAATTGCGTCGCACTGTCCGTCCTTCAATACCGACAGCCGTTGCCATTTCATTACTGCTGAACCCCTGCTCTGGCACATGACACATGGCACAAGAAAAAGTATTGTTTAGTGACAAGCGGCGATCGAAAAACAGCTTTCTGCCTAGTTTTATCTTATCAAGAGTAAGCGGATTTTCAGTAGGAGCAGGAACTTTTGGTAATCCTAATGGGGGTTGTGTTGCATACTGAAGCAAATCAACACTACTGCCTTTACGGCTTAATAAATCAACAGATTGGGTTTGATAATCTGATTGCTCATAACCTGCTTTATGGTCTCCAGCCTTGTAAAGAGGCTCAAGATGATTTTCCTGCTGTTGCTGGCCTTTTGAATCTGTAATTTGTATCAATTTACTGTTTGTCTGCTCTAGTAATAACGTCCTAATATCATTAATTAATGTATCCGCATGCAGAAATGAGACACTATAAATATTACGGATATTACTTTTGGTATCAATTAAAAACACTCGCAAGATATGCGAAAAAGTCCCGGTAAACAGTCCATTTTCATCGTAAATTTTTTGACTGCTCTGCTGATAACTTTTAAGGATAGGTGCCAGCTCTTGTTCACTCTTTGTTGTTAGAAACCGCCAATCCAGACTGCCGCCCTGAAACCCTTTTGCATACTGCCTCATTACTTCAGGCGTATCGTATTCAGGATTAAAACTTAAGGTCAGAAGACGAACACGATCAGCAATTTCATTTTCCTTGTCTAATCTGGCCTTAACACGATGTAAAACAGAAGTTGCCAAGGGACAGCCATTGACATCATTACAACTTGAATAAATAAAACTTAACACCACCACTTTCCCGTGCATCAACTGACTCAGGGTGGTTTTATTGCCTTTAGAATCGATGATTCTGCCATTTGCAGCTTTACCCAGAATTGGTAACTGATAACTATCCGGCGGCGGTGCTGTAAAAGCTAACGGCCCATATCCAGGAGCTAATATTACGGCATTGGCTTCTGATGACTTAATGTTGTCAGCAAGACAACTGGTAAGCCATAGTAATGTTGAACAAAAAAGCCAGAATAAAATATTAAATAATTTGGAATATGGCATTTGGGATGACAAGGTTGTTGCCATCCGTGGCGATAAGAATTAATTACTTGTTAGTTAGTTAACAAGCCAAGGATATTTTTTGAGACTTCTGATTGCTTGTTTGCATATAGCGATTTAGCCCCAAAACGCATTTGATGAGGTCGGCCTAGTTTTTCTTTGATAAAATCAATCGAGAATTTTTCCGTTAGCTGCTTACCATCCCATTGGTAACTTTTAAAAAACTGTTCATTTTGATCTCCTTTTTTATCCCAGTTTGCCAATAATGAAGATGTGTAATAAAGACGTTTACCATCCCAACTGGATGAAACCATATTGACTTGCGATGCAATCTTCTTGCTATACACTTGCTTTGGATGGAATGGATCGGAGATATCAAATCCCCGGGTCATACCATCCATGAATGTATTCACCCATAACATCTTGTCATTACTTTGAATCGAGATATCAACCGGCAATGGAATTTTGGATGGGTCACCAATATCAGCTACCTCTTTTGCGTTCCAAACTCCTTTGTCATCTTCATAAATAAGCCAAATTTTTGATGTCAATGCTGTTGAAGTAAAGCAATAATTATGATTTGGATCCCATGCACAACGCAATTCCAAAGGTGCGCCGGGCACGTCAAAAACTTTCTTTGGCTGTCTGGTATGGAGATTCCAGAGAACTACCGTATTACCAAAACGCTTCATGGCCTCAGGGTCTTTTAACATTTTGCCGAAATCCATCATATAATTGGACCAGCCAGTAAAAGATGATGTCAACATGACATTTCGACGTGGTAAGGCACGAACATCATAACCATAACCATCCGCATATTTTCCCGTTTTAACTGCACCATTCAGATTACTATCCGTTGGCATCCAATGAGTTGTAATATATTCACCTTCATTGGTGTATTCAACCAATGCAGTACGACCTCCATGATCTTTATTGTTAGACAGTCCGGTTATCATCATCCGGCCGGGTAAAGCATACATGGTATGCGGCCCTACAACACCACCACTTTTTGCAGTAAATGAAGTGATGGTTTTATGTAATCTGGGTTTCGCTGGATTGGTGTGGACATCAAAGATAAAAATTTTATTGGTATCCAAACCTCCTGCCCAAAGATAATTTCGATCGTCTGTAAAACCAGAGTGATGCGCTTCATTTCGTCCACCTACAGACAATGAGTTAATCACCTTACCATATAAAGCCGAATTCGGATTTACATCTACTGTTACCAGTTTATCTTGTTCATCACCGAGGCCTTCCATCCCTAATGTCCATACATAAACATAGTCTTCCTGCCCAACAATTTTTGCCATATAGGGAGACATACAGGTTTCATCTGCCTGAACTGTCCCCATACCTAAGCTTAATAAAGTCATTGTTATTAACGACACCGTACCGGTTGTTAACCAAGCGGAAACCGCTTTGGTTGATTTTTTTATAATATCTCTCATGTTACATTTCTCATTTTATAGTTATCATCTTTCCCAATTTCTAATGCTTGGCCTCATTCATTTTCATAAAACCCAGCATCATTATTGGCATACAACATCTCAATTCATCACCTTGAATTGTTTACTGCAATTCCCTAGAAAACAGGCATTGCATCTCCCTGATTTGAAAACAAGCTTCCTTTTATAATCCTTCTTAGGAACGGACATGGAGTAAGTTCGGCAACTTATTTTCATGTGTTCCAATTCCTTCAAGTTATTCTGCTGTTGTTGGATCAATTATGGTTTTTATTTCCTCAATGCGATTAGCAGGAAAACCACCCTCCTCAGCATGCTGTCGAATGGTTTGTTCATCTGCAGCAATATAAACACAATAAATTTTATTGTTGGTCACATAACTTTCTAGCCATTGTATTTCTGGCCCCATTTTGTTGAGCACGGAACACGACTTTTGTGAAATACCTTGCAGTTCAGATTCTGAAAGTTTTCCTGCTCCTTCTAATTCACGTTCAATTATAAATTTTGGCATAAACACCTCACAGTTGATTTTCTCAAGCTTTAAAATATCCATCCAGTAAGTTGTTACAGCAACTTTTTAATGGAACAATCGACTTTTCAATTTTCATTCTTAACAATACCCCTTGCCAGGTATTTACCAATAAATCTGCCATACTTTCTGCTGTCAAATCTTTTCTAACGACTCCTTCCTGCTGCGCTTTCAATAATCCTTGCGTAATCAAATCACGATAACGATTAACAGCGGTTTTTAATGATGCACGGCAAATCTCACTGGTATCGCCCAATTCACCCATCAAATTACCCAAAAGACATCCGCCTTTAAACTGATTTTTTTCCAGCTCACCAATTAATTCATTAAAGTAATTTTTTAAAGCAGATAAAGCATCCACACCTGGTCTTCGCAAATGCCCCTGCAACTGATTAATAAAAGGCTCAATATAATGCTTAATAACTTCCGCACAATAGGCCTCTTTACTTTCAAAATAATTATAAAAAGAACCTTTCGGCACCTTCACAGCATCCAGAATTTCTTTCAGTCCAGTGCCATGAAACCCCTGATTCATTAGCATAGTAACTCCTTGATCCAAGAGCCGATCACGATTAATTTGCTTATTGATTATTCTAGCCATAGATAAAGTATACGACTGGTCGTCTTAAATGTAAAGCAAAAAAATATTATTTCAGGCGGAACAAATTTTCATTTTTTTCACACTCCGTTAATTCATTAAAAGATCAATCAGAATAGTAGAAATTTATCCTGCATTTTCTGGCAAGGTGTCACAGAAGCAGGAAGGACGTTGATAATGGCGTTCTGTATATAACTTTGCCATTTGATTGATTAACTCTAAAGGATCTTTTGAATATACCAATCGCGCACCACTATTTTTTTTAAAACTGGCGACAATATCAGGTATTTGCTCAGTAATTCCTCCACTACCCTGCAGTACCCCAATTAATTTTCCTTCATCATACGCAATTGCAAATTCACCAAGCGTACCCGAACGGCCTCCTAGAATAATTACCATATCACTGGAACGAATATTAGTTACTTCTCGGCCCATCAAACCGCTACCAGTATAAATTATCAAATCAAACACATCTGCAGGTGATTGGTATTTAGTCGACCCTGAAAAAAAATAATGGCCTGGAGCTACAGGTCGTCATTTTCCACAGAGAATTATTTCATTGCCAATTGCAACTGTTCTGTTGATTTTGAATAGTGAAACCAAAAAAAACATA
>JALSJK010000146.1 GCA_026989395.1 Methylomonas sp. | reverse complement strand
TTGCATGGATAGAGAAATGCCGTCGACTCTGGAAGAACTGTGAAAGGCTCTTGAATTCAAGTTTACACATGGTCGTACTCGCATTTATTAGAATTTTACTGAATAGATCTTGAACAGGCTCTTAAAAGAAAAAGGCATCAATGTTGCTCGGCGCACCGTGGCCAAATATCGTGAGGCTTTGTCGATTCCTTCTTCAAGTCAGAGAAAGTCGATTATTTAAAATCAACCCCGATAAGTTTGGATCTAAATTCTCCTCACCCTAACTCTCTCCATCAGGAAAAAGTTTGATGAAAGAAATATTGGAATTGATATAAACCCCGTATTTTTCTTCTATGCGACCAGTTATGTCCTATATTTATTTTATGTTTTTCTGTTTGGACAATTAAATGAGCCGCTCCGTAGATACTTTATACAGGCAATGGTTAATGCTGGCAAAAATCCCTCGCTATCCGCGCCGGATTGCAGTGCTCGATTTAAAACAAATTCTGGCCGCTGAAGGCTTTGAAATTGATGTACGAACCGTACAGAGAGACCTGGACAAGTTATCAGTCAGCTTCCCTCTGAATTATGATACACAGGGAAGAAAAAACTATTGGTATTGGATAGAAGCTGCTTCAATACAAGATTTGCCGGGGATGGAACCCGCAACCGCCCTCGCCTTTGAAATGGCAGAATCCTATCTATCCCCGATTTTACCCAAAGCAACTTTGGATTTGTTACAACCTTATTTTCAACGTGCCAAAGAGGTCTTACAAACAGCAAGCCATTCCCGGTTGAAAAAATGGCCGGATAAAGTTGCCGTTATCAACCGCGGCCCTTGTCTGTTAAAACCAGTCATCAACCCAGAAATTCAACAAATTATTTATGAAGCGTTGTTATCAGAAAAACAAATCCACGCCACATACAAACCCAGAAGCAAAAAAAAGGCGCTTGAATATCAAATACATCCTCTAGGGATCGTCAACCGTCATAGCGTCATTTATCTGGTATGCACCTTATGGAATTATCAGGATATTAAACAACTCGCCCTGCATCGATTTATTAGTGCCGAAATTATCGAGGAAAAATCCTGCCAACCAGATTCATTTAACTTAGCCGGCTATGTGAAATACGACAATCAATTCGCCTACCCCATCACAGACAAACCGATTAAATTAAAAGTATTGTTTGAGCAAACAATTGCCCAGCACCTTTTTGAAACACCGTTAACAAAAGATCAATCTCTGATTGCCCAGCAAGATGGCCGATTATTACTGGAAGCAAACATCATGGACACCCTTGAATTACGCTGGCGGCTAAATGGCTTTGGCAGTCAAGTTGAAGTGTTAGCACCTTCCTCATTGAGAAACTATACTATTCGCGATTAAGAATGCACATTAACTAGCTGGCGCATTACATTGATTGCGAATATAATAGCGATATGAATGATTACCACCTATCAGACGACGAGATTAAACACCTTGAAGTGTTGCATCGTGAATTGACAGAAAAGCGACAAGCGGATCGTGCCAAAGCAATCATTTTGTTAAGTTCAGGTTGGGCACCTT
>JALSJK010000145.1 GCA_026989395.1 Methylomonas sp. | reverse complement strand
AAAGTAAATCCACACAGACTTGCTACTGCGGTGCTTGTATTCAAGTCTACTGCATTCGTTCAAGTTCATAGGTTGCGGAAGCATGGCAGTAATCAATCCGCAAGCTGGTGATTTACGACGTTATGCCACGTAATCTTGGTTCGGTAATATATGTCATGTTCTCGATGAGGCTTCTGGAGTCATGGCCATGAAGAAAAAGAAACAGAAGGGCATGAGTCATCCCCAGTCCATCAAAACGGATTTTTGATCATCAGGTTCTGAAAGTGAAGAGAGAAAATAGTGCCACTTAAAAGGACTCAGCCAGCTTGTGAGTGTATATTTTTTTTCAGAAAGAAGGAGAGTTCTGTAGTAATAGGAAGAGTGTCAGAACTGAAGAGGTAAAAATGGTCAGTGGCACCGATTGAAATGTCTCTGATTCATAGGTGAGCGTCTTATGCGTCAAGGAAAAAAAGAAGCACATGACTGAGTCCAAGGGCATCAAAATGGATATAGCTTATCAGGTTCTGAAAATGAAGAGAGAGAATAGTGCTACGAACAAAGGACTCTGGATTTTGGGAGAGAAAATGAAGCTATACGGTTGCACCCCAAAAGGTACATCATGTGCAGTTGTTTTATTCAGCAGTGTTTGTGCCTCATGGAAAACAAGGCATAACAAGGTGCTTCAACACGGACAGACCTCCGCGTTGTTTGTTTTGTGCGGCCATTCCGCTCTGCTTCATTATCGCACAAAACAAACAACGCTCCGGCCTGCCGGTTAAGCACGACGTTATGCCTCTGTCACGCTAGTTACACCGATGATCAGTTTCCCATTAATGTATAGAAGTGAAAAATCGTAAAAATGGCTAAATACATTTTAGTTTGCTTTGCAATAATTATTAGCATAAGTGGGTGTGTAAATTATTCCTCATATCCAATACTAGCTAAGCCATCGCCACAGCAAATAGCTAATAGATTAAAAATGGCAACTGTGAAAATTGTTGGGCATTTTATTGAGGAAGATATCTTATTTGATGATAAAAAATCATGGCAAGGCACTGGTTTTTTAATTAATAAAAAAGGCTATAATTACATGATTATTACAAATCTTCATGTTATTGGTTTCAATAAAATATATGAATCAGATGTTGGTGTACCAAATTTAACAGAGTACGAATTGAAAATTGTAATGTATGGTGGAGAAGTTGCAGAAATAAAAAATATTTTTATTAATTCGGAATTAAAAGATCTTGCTGTTATTGTTGCTGTTTCAGAGGATGAATATCCTGTAGCTAAAATAGTTAGGTCTAAATTGATGCTAGGTGACTCTGTTTTTGCAATGGGGCATCCAGTTGGTATGGATTATACATTTACTTCTGGTGTGGTTTCTGGGTTTCGAACGCGCACTACTGAAACAGGAAAATTTTATAACTATGTACAAACAGATACACCAATTAACCCTGGAAATTCTGGTGGGGCTTTGGTAAATGACTTTGGTGAAGTAATAGGGATTAATACCTCCAAAATTTCAGAGAAAGGAATTGAAGGGCTTGGGTTCGCAATTACATCAAATGAAGTA
>JALSJK010000144.1 GCA_026989395.1 Methylomonas sp. | reverse complement strand
AAACAGGCTTGTACAAACTTCTTCGACAACCTCGATGAGCATCATGCTCCTTTGCGTGCATTGTTGAATGAAAAGTTTCAGATTATTGAGGGCAAAGCCGGGTATTCTTGATCGTGGATAGTATAAACCGGCTAAACAAATTTTATGAATTAAACTTATGAAACCTGAAGAACTACAGAAAAAATTATCGGAGCTTAATCGAGCCACGCTACACGATTTCATTATTGATCTGTACATCAAGTATCCGGATTTATCCAATGAAATTGAGACATTGGTGCTGTTTAATGATCCACCTGCTTTAAAAAAAGCTATTACAAAACGTATCCAGTCAGTAAAACGTGGTCGAAAATTTATTGATTATTGGGCTAGTTCTGGTTTTGCAAGTGACCTGCGATCAATCGTGAATGATATTGAAAATGGATTATTAATATCATCGCCTAAAGATGCATTTGAATTAGCTGATAAGTTTTTGCTGACCAGCGACTCCGTGATGAATCGCGTTGATGACTCTAATGGCGCAATTGGCGGTGTTTACTTCGATGCAGTATTTTTATGGTTGGAAGCAGCCAAAGCTTGGGGAGATACATCCATTGACTGGATTGATCGGGTTGATCAGCTGTATAAAAAGAATGATTATGGAGTGCTTGATTCATTGTTGCCCAACAGCAATATATTATTGAGTGAGGACCAACTTAAGCAATTGGCATGGCGTTATGAAGGGGAGTTGCGTCAGGTGCAAAAAAAGCAAGTTGCAAAGGATAGCAGTAATTATGAATTGATTACCAAAAAAGTTGCGCTACGTTCAGTTGCAAAGGCATTGAAAGATCCTTTTTTATATGAACGTGCAGTGTTGATTGATTCCGCTGAACCTAATGAGTTGCAAAAAAAAGATATTATTGTTGAATATATTGCGTGTAAACAGTTTGATAATGCCTTAGAGTGGTTAAATACTGATTGGGACAGTCGTTTTGAATGGGAGCGACTGGAGTTGTTGGAGCAGGTGTATGAACAAAATGGAGACAAGCAACAACTTCGTGAAACGCGGGAACTGATTTTTCAACGAGACCCTAGTTATCATCATTTTATACGGTATCTGGAAACCCTTGATGAGAACGAACAGAAAATAGTCAGGCAGAAGGCCATTGAAAGAGCGCAGCAAGAAGGCAACATTATTACCAGTGCAGATTTGTTATTACAGCTTGGAGAAACTGAATGTGCACAGCAAATGTTGGTTTCTCGTCATCAAGAGCTGGCAGATTGTTATTATGAGAGTTTAGCTTTACTGGTTAAACAATTTGAAAAGGAAGCTTGCTTGCTTGCAGCCACAGCATGTTATCGAGCGCTATTACTGGATATTTTAAAGCGGGGAAATAGCAAAGCTTATACACATGCCGCTCGTTATTATAAAAAACTGCAAGCACTGTCTGATGAAATACAGGATTTCCGGCCATTGATCGGGCACGCAGAGTTTATCGATCAGCTGAAAAATGATCATGGCCGTAAAACAAGTTTTTGGAAACGGGTCTAAGAAAGTACACAGCTATTTGAAATTTCACAAAAAACTGGATAACTCGGGATACTTTGAACTCCAGATTTTTTGAGTATTTTGAGTAACAAATTGAATAAAAAGCGCCATAGCGGGGGATAGGATTTTTTTCTTCTGGTGGACCAAATACCAGTTACGCAATATGGGCATTTTTTCAACCTGAGGAATGGTGATTTGTTTTAGTGCTAGTTCTTGTTGTAGCGTATGCATTGAAATGATTCCTAAACCGAGTCCTGCTGCAACAGCTTGTTTAATGGCTTCATTGCTGGGCATTTCCATTGAGGTTTTTAAATGCATTCCATGCTCACCAAAAAATCGTTGCATGGCGATTCGTGTTCCGGAGCCAAGTTCCCTCACTACAAATTTATTTTTCATCAATTCATGCAGGCTTATTTTTTGTTTGCCGCATAAGGGATGATCAGGTGGAGCAATGATGACTAAAGGGTTTTTCATAAAAGCTTCGGCGACCAAATCAAGTTCCGGGGGTACTTGTCCCATAATTGCTAAATCGGTACCGTGATCCTTCAGACATTCCAACAACCCTTTCCGATTATGAATTTCCAAATGGAAGCTGATGCCAGGGTGCAGTTTGGTAAATTGTGCCAATACTAAAGTGACGAATTGATTGGCAGTTTCCGGAACAACTAGATTAAGATGACCTTCTTCAGCCCCGGCTAGTTTGGCTAAATGCTGCTCAAGAATACTATGTGAAGCAAGCATTTTTTCTGCATAGTCCTGCAGGAGTGTCCCGGCCGATGTGAGGTTAAGTTTTTTCCCGTTTTTTTCCAATAACGGCATGCCAATTAAATTTTCGACTTGTTTAACTTGCATGGATACGGCAGGTTGGCTTAAATGAAGAAATTCTGCAGCACGGGTAATACTAAGCTGTTTTGCAACGCAAGCGAAGATTTCCAATTGCCGGAAAGTGATATGAAGACTCATTCATAAATAATACCTTATGTAAAAAATAAAAAACATTGATTTTACTTGTGGAATAAGAAATTTCATGATGTATCTAAACCCACGGAATATCGTAGTGGCTAATTTATCTTTGTAACAAGATACCCGTTGTACGAATCAGAAATTAAAGCAGCCTATAAAATTTACTGCTATGACTGGCAACAACTCTGGATGTTGGTGTCGGCGGGAAAATCTAGAAAAATTTGAAAACAAATTTATTTTTTAATATTATTTAAAGAGGTATTATCATGGATACATTTTCTTTTTGGCAAGTATTTGATAAAGAAATGAAAAATGGAGTAGGAGCAGGCCCGGGAAATATTTTGAAACAGGTAGAGGATTTGGCCGTTCATGTCTCAAAAAATATTATTCTTCCACATTTTGGTTCCGTCTATGAAACCCAGAAAAATGACGGTTCGTTATTAACTGAGATAGATATACAGGCACATACCGAGCTTACCAAGAAATTAATTCATATTATTGATTTACCTGTGTTAAGTGAAGAATTACCTGGCTCGGAACAACAAGCGATTTTAGATGCTGAATGTCCAAGTTATTGGTGTATTGATCCAATTGACGGCACATCAAATTATGTGGCTGGTATTCCCTATTGGTGCGTTAGTATTGCTTTAATCATTGATGGACAGATTGAATTGGGAGTGGTTTACGATGCTAATAGAAATGAATGTTTTTCGGCAACTGCAAATGGTTCTGCAACACTTAACAGGCGTGCATTATCAGTGAATGACAAAAAGAAGCCTATTACTGAACTGAAAGACTGTATGGCAATGATTGATTTTAAACGTTTGCAGCCAGCTATCGCTCAAAATCTTGTCGTTAATCAACCTTATCGGTCTCAGCGTAGTTTTGGCGCTAGTGCTCTGGATTTATGCTGGATAGCCGCTCAACGTTGTCATGTATATCTACATGGACAACAAAAATTATGGGATCATGCGGCAGGTTTGCTTATTTTGAAAAAAGCAGGTGCAATGGTGGAGACATTTGATGGCGAGGACGTTTTTCAAAATGATTTGCACTTTAAATCAATTTTGGCTGCAAGCACAGAAGACCTGATGGACAAATGGAAAACTTATTTTAGCGAAATAAAAGATAATTCTTCAGCAAATTAATTTCCCCCTTAATAGATATTATTTACTTCGCGCAGTCGTGACCGCGCGAAGTATATTAAATTCATTAGCCAAAAGGGAGCTGTTATGTCAAAGAAACATCCGATAATTGCAGTAACTGGCTCATCAGGTGCGGGTACATCGTCGGTAAAAATTGCAATGCAAAAAATTTATCGACGAAATGGATATAAAGCAGTGATCGTGGAAGGGGATAGTTTCCATAAATATAACCGTAAGGAGATGCTTTCGGAGATAAAAAAAGCAGCTGAAGAAGGTAGAAACCTGAGTCATTTTGGTCCTGAAGGAAATGAATTTGACAAGCTTTACGAGTTGTTTAAACAATACGGTACAACAGGGACTGGGGCAATACGAAGGTATTTGCATAGTGAGGAAGAAGCACAACCTTATAACCAGAAACCAGGAACATTTACCCCCTATGAAGATATAGAGGAAGGTTCTGATCTGCTTTTTTATGAAGGTTTACATGGAGGAGTAAAATACGGCGATATTGATATTGGTAAACAGGTTGATTTACTTATCGGCATTACACCGATTGTAAATCTGGAATGGATACAAAAGATTCACAGAGACTCAAAAGAACGCGGACATAGTACCAACAGTATTACAGAAACCATATTAAGGCGGATGTCTGATTATGTTCATTATATGATGCCCCAGTTTACGCATACCCATATAAATTTCCAGAGAGTTCCAACTGTAGATACTTCAAACCCTTTTATTGCTAGGGATATTCCGACACTTGATGAAAGTTTTGTAGTGATTCGGTTTGGTACAAAATTATGGCAACAGATTGATTATTGCTATCTGCTCAAAATGTTGCATGGTTCGTTTATGTCGAGGAAAAATACAATTGTTATCCCCGGCGGGAAAATGGGGTTTGCTCTTGAGATGATTGTTGAACCATTAGTTATTAACCTTATTAGAAAAGGGGAATTGGAGTGGAATTGGCCTACAAAAATTGTGTAAGTCTATGTGTTGAAGGATGTTTTGTTAAAAATAGACGGAGTGCTAATTGAGAGCTCATGAATATTAGAGTGAAGTTTGGAATAGCCTAATTACCTGATAAATAATAAGTTATTTATTGATTTCCACCATTTTTATTAGGCAGTTTCATGATATCTGTTTATAATCAGGTTGTGTCTCCATTGAATTAAAATAATTTTACAATGAAACATATCTATAAGGTGGCTGGATGCTGCCAATAAGAAAAGACATCACAGAATGTCTAATAGATCGACTCGTGTTTTGTTCGGGCACGTGTTATGGTCAAAACAGCGTTTTGCTTTGGGAGGTTGCTATATGAATGAAGAGATCCAAACTCTACTTGAACAGTACGAATTCGATAAAACACGTCTGATGGATATTTTATGGGATGTCCAAAACCAGCACGATTACATCTCGGAAGAAGCGGTTGTTGCAATAGCAACAGGTCTGGATATGTCTGGGGATGATGTCCGAGAAACCCTTTCCTTTTACCACTTTTTTAAAGATCGACCGTTCGGTAAACACAAAATCTACCTTTGTAATACAGTGATTGCCAAAATGAAGGGATATTATGAAGTGCGGGCTGCTTTAGAGCAAGAAACTAATACTTCATTTGGTCATGTTGATGATACTGGTACGTTTGGCTTAGGTGATGCCAATTGTATAGGCCTTAGTGATCAGGAACCAGCAATGATGGTTGATCATGTGGTTTTCACCAATCTAACTCCGGAAAAAGTGAGCACGATTATAGGGCAATTGAAGCAAGGTAAATCTGCGCAAGAAATTGTAAATCCGGGTGGTGCAGATAGTAAAGATATCGCCTATGTGAATGCCATCGTCGATGAGAATATCCGTACTGAAAGTAAAGTAATGTTTAAGGCGAACAGGGATTATAAAGCCATACTATTATCTTGTCTGGACAAGCTTCCTGAGCAAATTATCACAACGATCACTGATGCCAATTTGCGGGGGCGGGGTGGAGCAGGTTTTCCGACTGGCTTAAAATGGCGGTTGGGGCGCGAGGCGGAAGGCGCAGAAAAGTATGTGATATGTAATGCCGATGAAGGTGAGCCAGGTACCTTTAAAGATCGTGTTTTGCTTAGTCATTCGCCTAAGGACGTTTTGCTCGGAATGATCATGGCAGCACATGCCATTGGTTCGCGTAACGGTATTATTTATCTTCGCGCAGAATACTGGTATCTCAAGGATTATCTACAACAGCAAATTCAGGAATTCCGCGATGATGGACTTCTAGGGAAGCAGATTCTAGGGACTAATTTTGAATTTGATATACGTATTCAAATGGGTGCAGGAGCTTATGTTTGTGGTGATGAAACTGCACTAATCGAGTCATGCGAAGGTAAACGAGGTACTCCGCGAGTCAAACCGCCTTACCCTATTCAGCAGGGTTATTTAGGGATGCCTACCAGTGTAAACAATGTTGAAACACTGGCTATCGCCAGTCGAATCATTGAAGAAGGAAGTGCATGGTTCACCGCAATGGGAACTAATGAATCTACAGGGACGCGTCTTCTGAGTGTATCGGGCGATTGCGACAAACCCGGTATTTATGAAATTGAATGGGGAACAACCCTAAATGAAGTGCTTTCTATGATAGGTGCGGAAAATGCCAAATACGTACAAATCAGTGGTCCTGCAGGTGATAGTTTGTCCGTTGCCAAAGATGGTGATCGAGAGTTTTGTTACAGCGATTTATCCTGTAATGGCTCGTTAATGGTTTTTGATCATACGCGAGACATTTTAAATGTTGTAAGAGATTACGCAGAATTTTTTGTAGAAGAGTCTTGTGGTATTTGTGTTCCCTGCCGGGCGGGAGGGGTTGATCTGTTAGATAAAATGGAGCGAGTAATTGGAGGTAGAGCTTGTCAGCAAGACCTCGATGAAGTTACTAGCTGGAGCAAGCTGTTAAAAGGTACCAGCCGTTGTGGGCTGGGTACAGCAGCACCCAATTCCATCCTTGCAACACTTGATAAATTCCCGGAAATCTACAAAGCAAAGCTTGTCGAGCCACATGGCCCGTTATTGCCTTCCTTCGATGAGGAAGAGGTGATAAGTGAATATGAGCTAGCCTATAAACACCTTGTTAAGGAGGACGTATAATGACTGTTAAAATCACTATTGATGGCCAAGAAGTAAATGCTCGTGCTGGTGATAATATTGTTGATGTAGCTGCTCAGAACGGTGTGTATATTCCTACGCTTTGCTATACCAGAGGAAAGCCTTGTTTGGGTACCTGCCGTACCTGCTCGGTAAAGGTGAATGGCAGTGTAATGGCCGCGTGTACTATTCCTGTTCGTGAGGGAATGGAAATAGATGTTAACGGCGATGAAATTACTGATATGCGTAAAGCACTGGTCGAGCTGCTCTTTGCTGAGGGTAATCACAATTGTCCAAGTTGCGAAAAAAGTGGGCGTTGTGAATTGCAGGCAACGGGGTATGAAGTAAAAATGATGGTTTCTCGTTTTCCCTATCGTTTCACCCCTCATCCGGTTGATCATGCTTCTAGGAGCATTTGGTTGGAGCGGGATCGATGTATTTTCTGTCAGCGTTGTGTGGATTTTGTTCGTGATAAAGAAACCAATCAAAAGATTTTCAGCATTAATGGACGGGGAACCTATGCCCGCATAGAAATTGATGTAGAGTTAGCGAATAAAATGCCTGCTGACCAGGTACGTGAAGCGGCAGAACTTTGCCCTGTAGGCTGTATTATTGATAAAACCCAAGGGTATGATGTACCCATAGGAAAACGAAAATTTGAAGTTAAAAGTATTAGAGAAAGAGCACTAGGGGGGGGGCACCGATGAGTCAAGAAACCGTAACTGAAATATTTTCCCATGAGTTGCCTGCAACTCAATGGGATCCCAAAAAGAAAGCCATAGAAGAAGCTAAAATTCAAGTGGCGATGATTGGTTTTTGTGGATGCTGGGGTTGTCACCTGTCATTTCTTGATATGGATGAAAATATATTGGGCTTACTTGAGAAGGTCACTATCACACGTTCTTCATTCACGGACCTAAAACGTATTCCACACCATTGCACGATTGGTTTTATAGAAGGCGGTATCGCTAATGATGAGAATATTGAGGTGTTGGAGCATTATAGAGAAAATTGCGATATTCTGATTTCTGTCGGCGCTTGTGCCGTATGGGGCGGGACACCCGCCATGAGAAATGTTGTGCCCTTGGAGGAATGTTTGCGTGAAGCCTATGTTGACTCGGTAACAGCGGTGTCAGGTGCTAAGAAAACAATCCCTTATCATGAAGATATACCAAAAATAACCAACAAAGTACTACCTTGTCATGAAGTAGTCAAAATGGATTATTTTATCCCTGGTTGCCCGCCTGACGGTCAGGCAATTTATAAAGTACTCGACGATTTGGTCAATGGGCGTGAAGTCGATTTACCCACTGAAATGAATCGTTACGATTAATTGAGGACATCATTATGAGCAGAAAATTAATTATTGATCCCGTTTCAAAAATTGAAGGACACGGGAAAGTGGTGGTGATGATGGATGATAACAACCAGGTTACGGATGCTAAATTACACGTCGTGGAATTTCGTGGTTTTGAAAAATTCATCCAAGGCCATCCCTATTGGGAGGCCCCAATGCTATTGCAGCGTATTTGTGGTATCTGTTTTGTCAGTCACCATTTATGTGGTGCAAAGGCTTTGGATGATATGGTGGGGGTTGGCTATAGTACCGGTACGCCGATGTTGCCGACACCTGAAAAAGTTCGTCGTTTAGCGCACTATGCGCAACAATTGCAATCTCACGTAACCGCTTATTTTTACTGTATTGTTCCGGATATGTTATTTGGTATGGATGCTGCACCGCAGCAACGTAACGTAGTAGGTTTGGTAGAAGCAGATCCTGAGCTGGTTAAAAGAGTCGTTGCATTACGCAAATGGGGCCAAGAAGGTATTAAATCGGTACTTGGTAAAAGGATGCACGGGATTAACTCGATACCCGGGGGAGTCAACCAAAACCTTAGTCAGGAAGCAAGAGATCGTTTGGTAAATGGTGAAGATGGTTTGATTTCTTTGGATCAGGTTATCGATTATGCTCAGGATGGCTTGAAAGTATTTAAAGACTTCCATGATAAAAATAGAGCGGAGGTTGATGCATTTGCTGAAGTGCCTGCTCTAAATATGTGTTTGGTAGATGAGAAAGGCAATGTTGATTACTACCACGGTAAAATGCGTATCATAGACAAGGATAAAAATATCATCGAAGAGCTTGATTATCACGATTACCTGGATTATTTTTCTGAAGCAACTGAAGAATGGAGTTATATGAAGTTTCCATTTCTCAAAGCTCACGGCAGAGAAGCAGGTTCTGTCAGAGTAGGTCCTTTAGCCCGGGTCAATGTGACTAAATCCTATGATGACAGTTGCCCATTAGCCAAGGCTGCACTGGAAGAATTTCATGACTATACCAAAGGCAAGGCCAATGATATGACTTTGCACACCAATTGGGCCAGGGCTATTGAGATTCTGCATTCTGCCGAGCAAATGAAAGTCTTGTTAAACGATCCTGATCTGCAAAAGGAAGATCTCATTCTGACACCTGTGGATAACGCATGGACAGGTGAGGGTGTTGGTGTGGTAGAAGCACCCCGAGGTACATTATTACATCATTATCGTGCAAATAAAGAAGGCAATATTACCTTTGCCAATCTGGTTGTCGCAACAACACAAAATAATACTGTTATGAATCGTACGGTTCGTTCTGTCGCTGATTCATATCTGGGTGGAAAAGAACAAGCTGAAATCACAGAAGGATTAATGAATGCCATCGAAGTGGGCATCCGCGCGTACGATCCTTGTTTGAGCTGTGCTACACATGCGATGGGTCAAATGCCGTTGGTTGTCAAGGTACTTGGTGCTGATGGCAAAATGATTGATGAAAAATATCGATGCGCATCGTAGCTGAAAAACTTGACGTTATTCTTGCTGACTATAATAACTCTTCAAGTCTCATTTATGGGATAGGTAATATAGGCCGGCAGGATGATGGTCTTGGTTGGGCTTTTATTGATTGGTTGGAAGAGCAGTCAATTTGTCCTAAAGCTGAACTAATGCGGCATTATCAACTGCACTTGGAAGATGCAGATTTAATTAGCTATAAAAAACAAGTGTTGTTTGTTGATGCTACCAAAGTGCCAGAAGTTGAGTCATTTCTGCTGGAAAAGATTGAGCCGAAGATGGATTTTAGTTTTTCTTCTCACGCCATTTCTATTCCTTCGATCATGGCTACTTGCCGACAGTGTTTTGAGAAGGTTCCCGAGGTACAGTTATTGACCATAAAAGGTTATGAATGGGAGCTTCAGTTAGGTTTAACAGAAAAAGCTAAACAGAATTTGAAAGCTGCAATAGATTTTTTTAAACAAAATCATTAATAATATTTGTATTAATCCGGAGTAACAAATGAAAGAACTCGACATCGAACAAGTAAAAAAACATATTATTGAGGCTCCGATAGGACAATATATCGGTGAAGATGGCGCGCAAATACTGGCAGAAAAAGCTTGTTGTGAACTCAGTCTTAAAGATAGTGAATATTTATTTCGCCAGGGTGAACTTGAAAACAGTTTTTACATTGTCACACAGGGGCGATTAGGGCTGGTTAAAGAAAGAAAAAAAGATAAAAGCCCTTATGTTCTTCACGTGCTAGAACAAGGTGATCTTGTTGGGGAATTAAGTTTTATAGATGATACCCCGCATGCAACGTCTTGTATGGCTCTGGGAGATGCGACAGTGTTGCGTTTTAAAGGGGAGGATATTAGACCATTGATAACTGAGGAACCAATACTAATGTTTAATTTTATGCGAGCTGTGATAAAACGAGTGCATCATACAATTTCGAACATTGGCCAACAGCAACTGGCTCTTTCGGATTATATTTCCACTGGAGGAAAAGGTCGCTTGTAGGATGCCTCTATTGATAGCAGTTCTAATAAGTTTAGGTATCAATTAAACCTTAAGTTATCACTAAAAGTACCATTCATTTTGTTTGGATTGTATAGGGTCAGCTGGTGCAGTTCTGGCCTTTTTTATTCCTAATAAATGAGAAAGCATTTATCGAACTATAGGCAGCTAACCCATCTTCGCAGCCTTTTCATTCTTAAGTTGTTGATTACTCATAAACACGCAATTTTTACCTCAAAAAATCCTTTAAAATCAAAGGTGTTTTTTTGAAATATTTTGTAGTGCCACTTTCGTATTTTTTAGCCATATTTTCATTGACTTTTAGAAAAATTACCATCATTATTTACTAGTGGAAGATTTTTTAGATTTATTTTGCTGAAATTCAATGATTGGC
>JALSJK010000143.1 GCA_026989395.1 Methylomonas sp. | reverse complement strand
GAATCATGGCGGTCTAACGACTCAGTCAGGCTGATCGGCAAAAAGCTATTTTCATAGCAACACTCACCACGTTATTTAAGCATCGGGCTTGTCCAACAAACGGTTCAGATGGTGGCTCCGCGCTGCGTGCGAATCACCATCTAACCTTATTCGTTATATTGAGGCTTCACCCTTTTCAGGGGTGACTAGGTATGGACGTACAAGCATCATTAACCGGAGGTACTGGTTACGCATATGGGGGCGCGAGAACGGGTCCGTTAGCTGGTTTAAATCCTTCTCCAATACCAACGCTCGTTGATCAAGCGCAAGCTATTGTCAATTTGCCGGGTAAAATGCCTGCTAATGCTTTATATATTGTCTGGGGTGGAGGTAATGATATTCGAGATGCCGTTGCTACAGCTGACGCAACGCAGGCTGGCGTTATTTTGAATGACTCGATCAATAACCTTGGCAATGTCATTTCATCTTTGGCTGCTGAAGGAGCAACACAATTTATAGTGCCAAATCTACCAAATTTTGGACAATTGCCTATTGCCCGTAATCTCGGCCCCGCTGCTGAAGATTTTTTCACACAAATATCTACCGAATTTAACCAGAATCTCGCTCTAATGCTGCCGAGTCTTGAAGCCAATTTGGAAATTGATATCACGGAATTAAATGTTGAACAAGGGCTCGAAAATATCATTGCTAACCCCGGCGAGTCAGGACTGGAAAATGTTACCGATCATTGCATAATACTGGGCGATGATTCTTGCTCAAATCCTGATAGTTATCTCTTCTGGGATGGGATACATCCAACAACTGTAGGACATGCAATAATTGGAGATCAGGCTTTTGCTGCAATAGTACCTGCACCAGCAACTTTACCTTTGTTTTTTTCTGCAATTTCATTTCTTGCTTTTGTTTCAAAGAGGATGAAATTTGCTTAGGTATCCTTATTTCTTACATCAAAAACACCCCATCAATTGAAATACACTATTGATGGGGTGTTTTGTTTTATCAAATGACCAATAGCTTACTTCTGAAATTATTGTGACGGCCAATCAAACCAGGTTTCACGGTTGGCTGGCGATAAACCATGCCCCAGCCCATCCTGGCAATGCGATACAATTCGAAGGGCAAAGGGAGCATTAACATTAATATCTCGCGGATTGACAATGGCTACCGGAATGGCCCTCGCTGAGGGATTTTGCAGATTTCTAATATTTTCCAATGCAGCATTGGAAATTTTGTTGAATGGATAGCTTCCTCCAATCAATGGAAAATCCAGTTTTGTTATCAATTTGCCGCGGCCTGAACTATTGGTTGTAAATCCATTGACAAGCGCTGTACTACCTGGACTATTCCACGGAGAAATTTCCTCCAGCTCATCTAATTTTGATCCTGCTGCTAACGGGGTTGCACCTCCATTGGTCAAAGGGCTTCCTCCGAATGGATTACCGTCTCTATCGACTCCCTTGACTCGAATCCAAATGGTATACAAGGTATTAGGTCTGCTATTATATAAATCAATACTCATATATGATTTGCCGCCTAATTGAACCGACATAAATTTGGCAGATGCGGGTAACTGTCCTTGAAAATCGCTGCCGTCGAAAGCTCCACCACATTCATCAATCACTGTATGACCACTATTACTGGGCGATGCTGGATCAAATCGTTCGAATTGTTCATTCAAAAACAAGCTGTAATTTGCTGAAATAGCCTTTTTTACTGTAATTTCTTCAAGGTTTCCTTTAAAGTTCAGATCGGAATCTGCTAAAACAATATTTGCTAATACAATCCCTATTATCACGAATGTCATATTTTTCCACATAATCTATTCTCCTTTTTCTAGAATATAGTTCAATAATACGCACCACGTATTTTTCAAAGCAATGCGTATTCTGATTGATGACCTATCCTATCTTTGGATGTAGTTTATTTTTGACCACAGGTCGTTCTCCCTTGCGGTAGAATTAATTCTGAATAATCTTTGATTAAGTCTTCTGGGCGTGGGTCTAACACCTGCTTCATTAGAGTTTTCTACAGGAGTGAATTGCACAATAGTTGTTCCAGTCGGATCACAAATATTTTGATCATCGCCCCAATAATTATGACTGATTTCTATGGTGGTGCCATTATCCAAAGTGTTAGCAATTCCGCATCGTGTAAAAGTATTGTCCGGGTCGGCGAAACCATAATCTTGATTATCGATCAGGAGATTATGATGAACACCTCCAAACTCAACTGGAACGCCATTTCCGTCATAATTAAGCGGCAAAACCAACGGATTTGAAAATCTGGCAAATCTGCCGTCAAAGCCAATTCCGGCTCGCGAATTACCGATTGCTGAGTTATAACTTACATCTGTAATAGTATCGAACCCTAGAAAACGAAAACCATCACCTTGGTTTAATTCAGCTAAATTATCCTGGGCTACAATGTTATTACCCATAAAGATTATTCCGTGACGACCATTTTCTCTTGTGACATTTCGTGTCGCTGTTTGATCAGTGACAAGTCCAGCCGGTTGCGGACCAAAACCTCGACGATAAAAAATACCATCGCCCGAATTATTGGACGCCGTATTTCTTTCGAGTCTATCTCCGTTACTTCCTGAATCCACCCAAAAACCAGAGCCTTGCCCTAAACCAGGCGTCCCTAGATTTGAATTTGCGGTGTTATCACGGACAAGGCTGTCATCAAAAGCCGAAAAATAAAACCCTCCCAAAGCATTATTGGTTGCCAAATTATCATTAACTGTCACATTGCTTTGTGTTTGTAATGTGCCATCAACCATTTTAGTTGCGCCATTTAATGGGTCATCAGGGATATCTTTATTACTGGTATCAATCGAGTCGTCAACGCTGCTGAGACCAAATTGAAAGCCTCGCGCACCATTATTTTCCGCCGCATTACCCGAAATATTGACGTTACTGCCCACATTGAATAACCCGCTGGCCACGCTGTTTCTGAAAGTAAATCCATTCCGGGAAGAATTTCTCCAACCAATAGTAACGCCATCTACAATGATTCGCATCGCTTCGGACACAGTTTCATCTGTCGCGCCACTTCCATCAATAACGGTGCGCTGTCTGCCACCAAAAGAAGCAATGATAATATTCGGTTTATCAACCAGAATATTTTCCTGATAAGTACCTGGGAAAACGGCAATAATTCCGCCAGCTCTAACCCGGTGAACCGCATATTGAATAGTTCTGCAAGTCCGCCATGGAGTATAGCCACATCTTGTAGTATCAGCAGCCCAATTACCCTGACCAACAAATACCAATGATGCCGGGTTTCCAATTTGCGCTGCGCGAACGTCATCTGCAATCAAGATAACCACCAAAGTGAAAAAAATTGTAACTGATAGCATGTATCTAATTCTTTTCATAAATAATTCTTTTTTCATGATCAATTCCCTCTCATAATGTTGAATTAATAATTTGTTTAGGTTTTTACTGCAGCACTAGATCTAAACAAAAAAATAATGCTAGGCGACAAAGTGAGTTGCCTATACACATTTATGCGTTAAGTAGTCTTTTAATTATCAAAAAGACAGTGAAAACTTATATTATTGAATCATCTTAAGCAAGACTTAATACCAGGGGTGCATAAAGGTTATGCATCTGGATTTATAGAAAATAATTGACATATGTATTGCTATATGGTCTTAAAGACCAAGAGCTTATTGGATAATTATTTGGCGTGATTTGTTGGTATGTTTTTCTTTGGTTTACGACTTAATAAATCAGGTAACTCAACGTATCTGTTGTTTATGGCTCCAAGAATTTTTCTTTCAAGCCATTATTTTTAATGCGCCTAACACTCCCAATTGTCTGCTTTTTTTACAACAAACCAGACAATTAAGAAAAAATCTATCTTTTTTAAAAAAATAAAATAGTTGAAAAATAATTTTAAAAGCAGAATTATTTCTATACATTCGACAAGCTATTTTTCGGCAACAATTGCCGGTATATTAGAGCTAATCAGGATTGTCAATTTCTCTTTCGTGTTTGAGAGTGTCGAAGCTAAATTGCCGGTCGCTTGTCTCGATAGGAATTGTAGTAAAACGCTGTAAAAAACAGTTGGACGATAAATAATGAGGCACCAAACACTTTAAAATAAATTCAGCGCTTTTTGAATTTTTTACCGATTGTTGGACGCGATTTTACGCGTTGTTCACCTGTATATTTGGTTTTAAAAGGCCTGGCTTTGGTAGCTTTTACAAACTGTTTTTTTTCATACTTTAATCCTGTTCCTTTAGGCTGAAAGGACGGAACCAAATGTTTTTTTCCGTTGCCGATCAAATCTGCCCTGCCCATTGATTTTAAAGCGTCCCGTAATAATGGCCAGTTTTCCGGATCGTGGTAGCGCAAAAAAGCCTTGTGCAAGCGGCGCTGTTTTATGCCTTTTGGGATGGAGATATTTTCCGCTTTACGGCTGACTTTTTTCAGTGTATCTTTTTCAGAATGATACATGGCCGTCGCAATCGACATGGGCGAAGGTAAAAAAGCCTGTACCTGATCTGCTCTGAAGCCATTTCGTTTCAGCCACAAAGCCAGATTCAACATATCCTTGTCAGTAGTGCCTGGATGCGCGGCTATAAAATAAGGGATCAAATATTGTTCTTTCCCCGCTTCTTTGGAATATTTATCAAATAATTGTTTAAAGCGGTCATAAGTCCCCATGCCGGGTTTCATCATTTTTGACAAAGGACCGGTTTCGGTATGCTCCGGAGCTATTTTCAGATAACCCCCGACATGATGCGTGACCAGTTCTTTTACATATTCCGGCGATTCAACAGCCAGGTCATAGCGCAAACCCGAAGCAATAAATATTTTTTTTATCCCCGTTAATTTTCTGGCACGGCGATATAATTTTATCAATGGAGTATGATCGGTATTCAGGTTAGGGCAAATTCCCGGGAACACGCAAGAAGGCTTGCGGCAGGCTGATTCAATTTTGGGGTCTTTACAGGCGAGCCGATACATATTGGCCGTTGGTCCACCCAAATCAGAAATATGGCCGGTGAAATTCGGCGAGGTATCCCGAATATTTTCAATTTCCCTGATAATCGAATCTTCGGAACGGCTTTGAATAATCCGCCCTTCGTGTTCGGTAATTGAACAAAAGGTACAGCCACCAAAGCAGCCGCGCATAATATTGACTGAATGCTGGATCATTTCAAATGCGGGGACATTGGCATCACCATATTCGCGGTGCGGAACACGAGAATAAGGCAAATCGTAAACGCCATCCATTTCCGCAGTTGTTAAAGGTATCGGCGGTGGATTTACCCAGATTTGTCGTGATCCATGCTGCTGTAGTAATGCCCGCGCATTGCCCGGATTGGTTTCACCATGCATTACCCGGGAAGCATGAGCATAAAGCACCGGATCATCTTTAACCCTTTCGTATTCTGGCAATCGAATGACGGTTTGTGCGCGTTGCTGTTGCCTGGCAAATCGATCAAACTGAATGACATTCTCACCCGATGGCTTTTGCTCACAAGCGGGTTGTTCCTGATAAGGGTCTTGCGGTGGCTGCAGTTTTCCCGGTCTGTCTATTTCGGTAGAATCCTTAACCGCCCAGTCTTCTGGAATTTGCTTACAAAAATGCACGGTTCCACGAATAAAGCTTAAATCCTGAATGGCTTCCCCTGCCGCTAGCCGGTGGGCGATTTCCACGATCTGGCGTTCGGCATTTCCGTACACTAGCAAATCTGCTTTGGAATCCAGCAATACCGATTTTCGCACTTTGTCAGACCAGTAATCATAATGAGCAATACGCCGTAAACTGGCCTCGATACCACCGATAATGATCGGGATATTTTTATAAGCTTCGCGGCAGCGGTGGGAATAAACATTGACTGCCCGGTCAGGTCGTTTTCCGGCTTCGCCATTCGGGGTATAAGCATCGTTGGATCGGATTTTTTTGTCAGCTGTATAACGATTGACCATCGAATCCATATTGCCGCCGGTCACGCCAAAAAACAGATTGGGCTTACCCAGTTTTCTGAAATCCTCAACATTTTTCCAATTCGGCTGGGAAATAATACCCACCCGGAACCCCTGTGTTTCCAACAGGCGACCAATCAAAGCCATGCCAAAACTGGGATGATCAATATAGGCATCGCCGGTGACCAGAATAATATCGCAGGCATCCCAGCCTAATTGTTCCATTTCATCACGATTCATCGGCAACACAGGCGCCACACCAAAACGATGCGCCCAGAATTTGCGATAGGAAAAAATATTTTTAGCGGTCTGCACGAACTATATAGCCTGAGTCAATTGAAGCGCTATCATAACATATACCTGAACCCGTGATTTCAATGCGGATAACAGGGCACTACCATTAAGTTAAGAGTACTTGCAATTTTGTAGATCGGGTTAGCGGTAGCGTAACCCAACCTTTTCTAGATTTTGTCGGGTTACACTACCGCTAATCCGATCTACACTCTGTCTCCTGTGCCGTAGTGAAGTCACGGATTCAGGATATAGCTCATAGATGAATTTTCATTCTGATTATACATATTTTGATTTCTGTACACTTTTCTTTTTGCAGGCTATAATTGTTTTATCAATCAATAATCAGTGATATGGTGGCCATTACCAAAACCTCAAAACGTGGCGGCGCCAGACCCGGCGCAGGACGCAAAAAAGGCTCTTCAGTCTATGGTGAAAGTACCCAGGCTATTCGAGTGCCGGAAAGTATGATTCCGGAAATAAAATCAATGCTGACATCGCGTAAAAACAAGACGAATCAAAAGAAATCAATGCCTAATTTGACAACTGTTGCAATCCCGAATCGTCATCTCAGCCATGTTGAAATTGCGTTGTATTCCGGCAAAGTTGCAGCAGGCTTCCCTTCTCCTGCTGATGATTATGTTGAAAAAACACTGGATTTGAATGAATTATTAATCCAGAAACCGGCAGCCACTTTTTTTGTCCGCGCCGAAGGTGAATCAATGCTGGGCGCAGGCATTCATCCCAATGATATTCTGGTTGTTGACCGCTCAATAAAGCCAGTGATTGGCAAAGTGGTTATTTGTGCGTTGAATGGTGAATTGACAGTCAAACGACTTAAACAAATCAATAAGGATGGTCTGGTTTTAGGGGCGGAAAATCCTGCTTATAGTGATATTGTAGTTAAAGATGATATTGAGCTGGTTATCTGGGGAGTAGTGACTAACGTCATTCATGCCTTATGAAACAAAAAGCCGATAAAACACTGTATGCATTGGTCGATTGCAACAATTTTTATGTCAGTTGCGAACGGGTTTTCCGCCCGGATTTGTGGTACAAACCAGTAGCCGTCTTAAGCAATAATGACGGCTGTATTGTTGCCCGTAGCGCGGAAGTCAGGGCTTTGGGCATCAAAATGGCAACGCCTCTGCATCAGGTTCAGCATCTTATCAAACGCCACAAGGTTCATTTGTTTTCTTCCAATTATGCCTTGTATGCTGACATGTCACAGCGTGTCATGCACTGTTTGGAGCAATTTGCACCAGATGTAGAACTTTATTCAATTGATGAATCGTTTCTGGACTTAAGCGGTCTGCAGTGGCTTGATTTAACAGAATATGCACTGGAGCTGAAAAAAACAGTGCAGCAATACACAGGAATCCCGGTTTGCGTGGGTATAGGTCCGACCAAAACCCTGGCCAAACTGGCTAATTACGCCGCAAAAAAATGGCCAAAAACTAATGGCGTACTGGATTTATCTGATTCCGTCCGTAGAAAAAAACTAATGCGCCTGACGCCGGTTAATGAAATCTGGGGGATTGGCAGGCGCACAGCAAAACGTCTGGCCATCATGGGCATTCTCACGGCAGCCGATCTGGCCCGGCAGCCAGCAGAGCGAATCCAGGGACAATTTAATATTGTCATTGCCCGAATCGTTCTAGAGCTAAATGGTATTTCTTGTTTATCATTGGAAGAAGTCGCACCTAAACAGCAAATTGTCTGTTCGCGTAGTTTCAAACCCCGATTATCCGATCATGCAAAACTAGCAGAAGCACTCGCCAGTTTTTGTAGTCGCGCCGCAGAAAAACTGCGTCAGCAGCAATCGATTGCAGGTTCAATTACGGTTTTTATCCAGACCAATCCTTTCAATCCGGATGAGCCACAATATCAACGCTCAACTCACATCCAACTTCAGCAACCCTGCCAGGACACTCGTCATATTGTCAGCATAGCCAAACAGTTATTGAAAAGTATTTATAAGGAAGGTTATCGCTATCAAAAATGCGGCGTGATTTTAGGAAATATTCGGGCTGCCGTCCAACCACAACAGCTGGATTTATTTCAGCTTGTTGAATTACAAGAGGCCGATAAAAACCAGTCAGAACAGAAATTAATGAACACTATTGACAGTATTAACAAGCGCTTTCCAAAAAGCATAACCGCTTCTGCCAGTAATTTGTACAATCACTGGCAATATTCAGTCAAACATTTGTCTGGACGCCATACAACAAACTGGCATGAGTTGCCTTTGGTTAAATGCCAATAATTATATCGACAACTATTTCGACTCTTGAGCAACCCTAAAAACGGCGTATACTTTAAAAATTCTGTAACAACAACACGGAGCAAATCATGGCCAAACCGGAAATTATTCCACCAGCAAATGGTCTTCCCATTACTATGGAGAATGGGAAACTTAATGTGCCGGATAATCCAATTATCCCTTTTATTGAAGGTGATGGTACAGGCCCTGATATTTGGCGGGCAACGGTTCGGGTTTTGAATGCCGCAGTTGAAAAATCCTATGCCGGGCAAAAGAAAATTCAATGGCTGGAAATTTATGCCGGACAAAAAGCTTTTGACAAATTTGACAGTTGGTTGCCTGATGAGTCTGTTGCCGCTTGCCGGAAATATCTGGTTTCAATTAAAGGCCCGTTAACCACCCCGATTGGCGGTGGGATCCGCTCTCTTAATGTCGCGTTACGACAATTACTTGATTTGTATGTTTGCCTGAGGCCGGTAAAATGGTTTCAGGGTGTTCCGTCGCCTGTCAAAAACCCTGGTGCCGTGGATATGGTGATTTTTCGGGAAAATACCGAAGATATTTATGCAGGCATTGAATTTGAACAAGGCTCTGAGGACAATCAGCGGTTTCTGGAGTTGTTGCGCGAAAACTTTCCCGACCGATTCAAGAAAATCCGCTTTCCAGATTCTGCTGGAATTGGCATCAAACCAGTATCCAGAGAAGGCACCGAACGTTTGGTCAAGGCAGCCATAAACTATGCGATTGCCAATGGCCAGAAAAGTGTCACACTGGTTCATAAAGGCAATATCATGAAGTTTACTGAAGGGGCTTTCCGAAATTGGGGATATGCCGTTGCTGAAAAAGAGTTTCCGGAACAAACCTACACCTGGAGCCAATGGAGAAAAACCAAGGCAACATCTGGAGAAACGGCTGCAAATCAAGAGCAGGCCGAAGCACTGGCAGCGGGTAGAATTATAATCAAGGATGCGATTGCAGATATTACCCTGCAACAGGTTTTGACTCGACCAAAGGATTTTGATGTCATCGCGACATTAAATCTGAATGGCGACTATTTATCCGATGCCCTGGCTGCACAAGTCGGCGGAATTGGCATAGCACCCGGCGGAAATATTAATTATTTAACAGGTACGGCAATTTTTGAAGCCACCCATGGCACGGCACCAAAATATGCCAATTTAGACAAGGTCAATCCCGGGTCATTAATTCTTTCCGGTGAAATGATGCTTCGATATCTAGGATGGACGGAAGCAGCTGATGCCATTCTCAAAGCAATGGATGGTGCCATTGCCAGCAACAATGTAACTTATGATTTTGCCCGATTAATGGAAGATGCAAATGAAGTGAAATGCAGTGAATTTGCAGATGTGATGATTGAAAACATGAGTTAGGAACGTACACAGAATAAGTTGGGCAACTGGCGCCCTATTTTTATTCGTATTCAAGACGTAGAAATAGGCGTATAGCAGGCTATGCAACTATTTTTACAACGCAGAAGACGGAAAAAAGACAAGCCAGTTGTTCAAGTCATTTCATGCGTGTTCCTTTAGTTACCATAGTTCCAATGTACGCGACAATAATCAACAAGTAGAAAAAAGCGCACGACAATTTTTATTGTCGTGTTCAAGAAACAAAACTTAATAGCGTTACCACAACAAAAAAATCGTAACTATTCAGCATATTGAATTTAGCTAAAATCAATCAATACCCGTGACTTATGGAAGAAGTGTATGTGTGATGGATGACACAAACAAGCCTACAGAGATGTATTTATGGCGTCTCCTGAAATAAGTTACTGATATTGAATCTATAATAAATACGCTGAATAGTTACAAAAAATCTAACTTAAATAACTCAACTATTTTCCTAAGTTAATAATAAATGCGTAAAACCAAAGCCCAAAAATTCGTATTCAAAACACTTGAGACTATTCTGGTTATTGGTTACATCCTGTTTGAGGAATTAATATGGGATGTTTTCGCCAAACCGATTTATCAATACTTCAAAAGCCTGATTGCCTTGGATTCTCTGAGGCAAACTTTTCAGGTGATGAATAGGACTATGTTACTTACGGTATTTATTGTTATTTTAGCAATCACTGAAATCATGGGGTTTGCTTCTGGCTTTTTTATTGTCAATGGTCATCTATTCTTCGGGATAACGATTTACGCACTAAAAATTCCCATTGCTGCTTTCACCTTTTGGCTTTTTGATTTAACCCGCGAAAAATTAATGACTTTCCGCTGGTTAAAAATATCCTATGACTACATCATGAACCTGATTTATTTTTTCACTCATTCCGATATTCATGCCTATATAAAAGAACGAGTGATTAAATTACGGTCTAAAATCAAACAATTGTCCCAACAGTATTTGGGTGGGACCTTAACTTGATGTTATTTATAGATATATGTTATAACTTACTGAAAATAGATTACGAAGGTTATTTCATTGATGGCACACCTCATTGCACGCACCGGAAACGAGTTGACGATAGAAGT
>JALSJK010000142.1 GCA_026989395.1 Methylomonas sp. | reverse complement strand
ATACGAAATTAGCAAAAGATAGAAATGAGTCTATTGTTATGGCTTATCGGAGTGGAGGATATACGTTGGCAGAAATAGGCAGTTATCACTCATTGCATTATTCAACGGTCAGCAGAATCATACATAACGCGATGCAAAAATAAAGACCTGACCCTGGCGGGTCTCGAATGATTATTTGTTGCCATTGAATTGTGAAAATAGTTACAAATCTATATGATTGTGTGTCAGGAAAATGTTGGCGCATTAAACAAAAAAGGGAGGTTGTTGCCTCCCTTTTTTTGATTTGTGGATGAATAAATTAACGGCTGGTTATTTCAAAATCCACTCTACGGTTTTTAGCGCGGCCTTCCTCGGTGTTGTTATCGGCAACTGGGACGGTTTCACCTAAACCAACGGTTGTTATACGGGCAGGATCAATGCCTTGTTCAACCAGATAGTTTTTGACAGCTTCCGCTCTGCGTTTGGAAAGTTGAAGGTTATATTCAGCTGGACCAATACTGTCTGTGTGGCCTTCTATTTCAACGGTAATGTTTGGATTTTCGTTCAATACCTTAACTGCATTTTGAAACATGCCGTGGTATTCAGGTTTGATGGCATCGCTGTCAAAGTCAAAGAACACGCCGTGATATGCCCAGCAGCCATCGCTACCAACAATTGCACCTTTTGGTGTATCAGGACATTTGTCGTCTTTGTCTGGAACCCCATCACCATCAGAATCAAGTGGTCCCGGTGCTGCTACTATTTTAGATTTATCAAACAGCAATCTTTCTACAAAGATATGCATGTTTTTACTTGAAGCAACATCAGTTGCCGTTACGCCAAATCCGCAGCCGACGGAATCAGACATTTTTTGCAACAGAAAACGGCCATCTGCATCTTTTTCATTGCCGACCCAGACGGAATAGACACATAATCTATCACCATATTTTGCTTGTAAATCCTTGATGGCAGGAATGGGTGATTTATCAAGTTGATGGCCATCACTTACAACCAATAAAGCAATGGTTCCGGTTGTGGAAGCCAGGTCATCGCCTGCAAGATCAATAGAACTATGCATAGGTGAGCCGCCACCAGAACAAGCAATATCGTCAACGCCACTGGCAAATGAAGATTTTGAATAATTGCTGAGAGGCAAATTGAGTTTACTGCGTTTGTAACCGGTACAAGGCCCAAAACCAAAGCTTCGAATTCCGGCATTTAAAGAAATATCAGGAATGGTTTTACTCATTCTAATCAAGATTTCTTTTTCAACGGCCAGTTTTGTCGGTTCGGTATTCATCGAGTAAGCCGCGCCCTCAAATGCCTCCCCACTGGAACCAGAAGCATCAACAATCACATAAAGATTATCTGTTTTTTGTGTGTATTTGGTCGTGGGTGAGTTTAAATCAATGGGTTCTGCTTGAAATGGTTGAAAGGTATTTATTGCTTGAGTTGCGCATCCTGTTATGAATGCGAAAGCAAGCAAAGAAGAAAGTTTGAATGATTTATTCATGTCGTATCCTTGCATAAAGGTCATTTATTATTAAGTCTAACTTATTAACATAGGGGATTTTATCATTAAAAATCTTATGAAAACATTATTTTTGTTAAGACATTTACCTATCGAACACAAACGAAGGTGTGATTTTGAAATTAGTCATGAAATAATGAGATATTAATTTTGTAAAAGGTGGAGCAATGGTTAAGACACTGAAACTTTTATTGATTGGATTGGCGTTTGCTATTTCGGGTAACGTAATAGCATTGGAACAGCCTGGTTACCAAGAAATTCTGCAATTGGCTGAACAGGGCAATGCATTAGCGCAGGCCAAGTTGGGAGCAATTTATTTTTTGGGGGATAATGTGGATTTAGGTCCCAAGGCCAGGTTTAAAGAGAAATCAAGGCTAAAAGCTGCCCAGCCTCTGCTGAAAAATATTGATAAAGATGCTAAAAAAGCTGCACAATGGTTTCAAAAGGCAGCTAGTCAGGGTTTAATGGAAGCTGAAATTGTTTTAGCCGCTCTTTATGATAGTGGAGTAGGGGTAAATTTGAATGTCAGGGAAGCAGACAAATGGTATAAGCGAGCAGCAGATCATGGTAGTGGTACTGCTAAGGCAATTACCGGAAAATATAAAGGAAAAAGATTACAAGCTTCAAAAGATATACCACAAACCTATGCTTTGGAAATTCTGGATAAAAAATTAACAACAAAATGAGTATAAAAACGAGATTTGCTCCCAGTCCAACCGGTTATTTACATGTAGGTGGAGCTAGAACTGCATTATTTTCATGGTTATATGCACGTAAGCATGGTGGAAAATTTGTCTTGCGAATTGAAGACACTGATCTTGAACGATCAACCAAGGAGTCAGTGAATGCCATTTTGGAGGGAATGACCTGGCTGGGTTTGGAATATGATGAAGGGCCTTTTTATCAAACAGAGCGATTTGAACGTTATCAGCAAGTCATTCAGCAGTTATTAGACCAAGGCGATGCTTATTATTGTTGCTGTAGTAAAGAAACCCTGGAACAGCTTAGAAATGAGCAAAAGGCGCGCAAAGAGAAGCCAAGATATGATGGCCGTTGCCGGGAAGCAAAGCACCATAACACTAAAGAGGCGGTCATTCGTTTTAGAAATCCTGATGAAGGGGGGGTCGTCATTCAGGATTTGGTTAAAGGCGATATTGTGATTGCCAATAAAGAACTTGATGATTTAATTATTGCGCGCGCCGATGGTTCACCCACCTATAATCTGACGGTTGTTGTGGACGATATGGATATGGACATTACTCATGTCATTCGAGGTGATGATCATATTAACAATACTCCCAGACAGATTAATATTCTTAAGGCATTGGGCGCTGAATTGCCAAAATATGCCCATGTTCCTATGATTTTAGGCGATGATGGTGCAAGATTGTCCAAACGGCATGGCGCTGTCAGTGTTATGCAATACCGGGATGATGGGTTTTTACCGGAAGCATTATTGAATTATCTGGTGCGTCTCGGTTGGTCTCATGGCGATCAGGAAGTTTTTTCAGTAGATGAAATGATCGAGTTTTTTGACCTTGATAATGTCAATGTTTCGGCCTCAACATTTAATAGTGAAAAATTATTGTGGTTAAATCATCATTATATGATGCATAGTGACGCTGCGCATGTTGCCAGGCACTTGAGTTGGCACATGGGAAATTTGGGTGTTGATCCCGCCACTGATGGGCCTGATTTGGTCAAAGTTGTTGAAATCCAACGAGAGCGCTGTAAAACCTTGGTGGAAATGGCTCAGGCAAGTGCATTCTTCTATAAGGATTTCGAGCATTATGATGAGAAAGCAGCCAAGAAGAATTTCAAGCAAGGCAGCGCACTGGTCTTGAAAAATTTATATGACAAGTTTTCTGAAGTGGAACAGTGGCAAGGCGAGCAATTGCATCAGATTGTCTTGGATCTGGCTGAGGCAATGGATTTGAAGCTCGGTAAAGTAGCGCAACCGTTACGTGTTGCAATTAGTGGTACTTCTGTGTCTCCTCCGATTGATGTGACTTTGTCTTTGCTTGGTAGAGAAAAAACCTTGGCCAGAATTGCAAAGGCGATAAATTTTATTGAGAAACTTTAGTTCCGGGCTAGACATAAAAAAAAACCATTGTATAATACCCGTTCTCAACTGAAGGGGCCATAGCTCAATTGGGAGAGCGCAACACTGGCAGTGTTGAGGTCGGCGGTTCGATCCCGCCTGGCTCCACCAATTAACTTCAGATTGACAGTTCTAGTCCCCATCGTCTAGAGGCCTAGGACACCGCCCTTTCACGGCGGTAACGGGGGTTCGAACCCCCCTGGGGACGCCATCTTAAAAAAAGGGTTGATAGAATTATCAACCCTTTTTTATTGTCTTTTTTCTAAAAGCTTCCGCAAACAATTTGTCGCTATTAAACAGTACACATCTGGCAAATTTAGGGTATACAATAAAACCAGGTTTAATCAAGTGAGAGATAGTCATGGTTGATGAAGCACATAAAGAGAATGACAAAGCAATCGATAAATTAACCCCTCAGCAAATTGATATTTGTTGGAATAAGGGAACTGAAGCCCCTTTTACAGGGAAATATGTTCATTGCAACAAAACTGGTACTTATGTCTGTGTTTGTTGCGGAAATGCTTTGTTCGATTCGGAAACAAAATTTGATTCAGGTTCTGGCTGGCCAAGTTTTTCGGATGTTATATCGAATCAAAGTTTGAAAACAATGGTTGATACCAGTCATGGTATGCAGCGTGTGGAAGTGACTTGTCAATCCTGTGGCGCCCATTTAGGTCATGTTTTTGAAGATGGCCCGGAACCCACGGGTTTGCGATATTGTATTAATTCTCTGGCTTTAGATTTAAAAGAGCGCTGATGACTAAACAAAAGGTACAGGAATTATTAGATTTTATTGATGCTAGCCCAAGTCCTTGGCATGCGGTTGCTTCAATAGAAAAACGTATACAGGCGCATCATTTTACGAGACTTGAGGAAACAGATAAATGGCAGTTACAAGCGAATGGCCGTTATTATGTTATCCGGGACGATTCTTCAATTATTGCGTTTATTGTTGGCAGCAAACCATTAGCGGAAACAGGATTTAAAATTGTTGGCGCGCATACCGATTCTCCGGGGCTTAGATTAAAACCCAATGCGCCTCATGCTAAAGATGGCGTATTAAGACTGGGTGTTGAAGTTTATGGCGGGCCGATATTGGTTACCTTTACTGATCGTGATTTGAGTTTAGCTGGAAGGGTGAGTTATCAGTCTGAGCAAGGCGAAATTTTTACACGACTGGTTAATTTTGAGGAGCCATTACTGCGCTTGCCTAATCTTGCCATTCACATGAACCGTAATGTTAATCAAGACGGGTTGAAGTTAAACAAGCAATCAGAGTTGCCTTTAATTTTATCCATTTTGTCTAATGAGCAAGTACCTCGGGATTATTTTTTATCTTTAATTCAGCAGCAAACGGGAATAAATCCTGATCAACTGATGTCGTGGGAGTTTAATATTTACGATACTCAAAAGGGTGTTTTTTGGGGGGCTGATCAGGAATTTTACAGCAATAGTCAACTGGATAATTTGGCTTCCTGCCATGCCGCTTTGGAGGCCTTGCTGAATCAATCAGAAGCGGCTGACGGCACCTTGGTTTGTGCTTTTTTTGATCATGAGGAAATTGGCAGCGAAAGCAGTAAAGGTGCAGATGGCAGTTTTTTACCTGACATATTACAAAGAGTGGCTTTAGTAACAGGGAGTGATAATGAGAATTATCAGCGAGCGTTGGCTTTGAGTTTTATGATTAGCGCTGATATGGCACATGCCTATCAACCAAATTTTTCCTCCGCTTATGAAACGGAGCACAAAGTGATGGTGAACCAAGGACCTGTCATAAAAGTTAATGCTAATCATCGTTATACTTCTGAAAGCACATCGCAAGCTATGTTTATTAATTGGTGCAACCAGGCGGAAATTCCCTATCAAAAATATTCTCATCATTCCGATATTCCTTGCGGTAGTACCATTGGTCCCATGATCTCGGCAAAACTCGGTATTTTAACCGTAGATGTTGGTAACCCGATGTGGGCGATGCATAGTATAAGAGAAAGTGCTGGGACGTTAGATCATAAATATATGATTAAGGTACTTGAACAATTCTTCTCAGCATAAGCTGATTGTCTAAAAAAAAGTCAGACCTTTGTTGAAAAAATAATTTTTTTTCTTCAAACTTACTACGTACTTTGATATAAAAGTGTTTTTACTTGAATCAAAGAAAAATGTTTTTTTGTATTAAACTGGCATTGTTTGAAAAATGAACTATGATTAAATCCTAGGCTATGACAAAAATACGCCCATTTCAATGATATTCCTGTCAAACTTTAAAGTGCGAGAAAAAATTTATCAGGAATCGCTGTGCCTTTTTCGGGCTTGTATAACAAGTTTAATTTTTATCTTGTTTACTCATTCGTCTCTCGCGGATGCCTCTGTCGAATATAAAATTAAAGCAGCCTATATCTATAATTTCACCAAATTTGTAACCTGGCCCAAGACTGAAAGTGAAACTTTTAATTTATGCATTCTAGGTAAAGAGCCTTTTGGAACATTGCTTAATTCAATTGAATCAAGAACCGCTCTTGGTTTGCCAATTAAATTAATTCGGCTCGACCATTTTGATGGTTCAAAACAGTGCCATATTTTGTTTTTAGGGAATGCAATTAGAGAAGATGTTAGAGATGCGATTGCTAGTGCCGGTATTCTTACCGTCAGTGAAGAAAAACAGTTTGCCAAACATGGGGGGATGATTGGATTTGTCGTCAAAAATGGCAAGGTGAAATTACAAATCAATCTCGTTCGAGCTAAACAAGCTGGTTTGGAAATCAGTGCCAAACTGTTGGAAATATCAGAAGTTATTGAAGGAAACGGTGATGGTTAAAGTTCTCCGGCATCTTTCAATTAAGAAAAAGTTATTGCTGATCTTGTTTTTTTCAAGTATTTCAGCGGTTACTTTTGCCGGCATTTTTTTGTTTTTACTGGAAATTTCAGAATTTAAAAAAACCACGCAGGAAGAGCTTTCTGCTATGGCGACATTAATTGGTGATAGAAGTACCGCAGCTTTAATGTTTGATGATAAGGAAGTCGCTTTGGAAAATTTATCAGTATTAGACAAATTTCCTTCAGTAAGGTTAGCCTGTATTTATAATTCCCAAAGGCGTGTCTTTGCATTGCTTGATACCAGTTTAGAGAAGACATTGATTTGTCCAAAATTAACACCCACTCAACATACCCGCTACGATCAAAACCAATTATATATTTTTCAACCGATTATTTTGGAAAATGAACCATTAGGAGTGGTTTTTATTCATGCCGACATGGAAGCAGCATTTCGGAGAAAATTACAACACCTTGGTTTGGTGTCATTGATTTTAATCTCAGCCTCAATTGTTGCTTTTTTTATTCTTACTCCTCTTTTGGGGGTTATTGCTTCTCCAATCAAAAAATTAGTAAATACCGTAGAAAAAATTACCAAAGATAAAAATTATTCGTTAAGGGCGGACAAGGCCAACCAGGATGAAGTGGGCGCATTGGTTGATGCTTTTAATGACATGATCAGTACTGTCGAAGTTCAGAATTTAGCTTTGACCAAGGCTAAAGATCAATATTTGATGCTCTATGACGATAACCCGACGATGATCTTTAATGTAGATTTTGAAGGGGTAATTGCAACAGTCAATCAATTTGGGGCCAGGCAACTGGGGCTATCCGTAGAGGAATTACGTTCATGTTGTATTTTTGATTTTGTTCATCCGGACGATTTATTGGCTATCCGAAGTTTATTCAAGCAATGTGAAGCTTATCCAAATCGGGTTCATAAGCAAGAGGTCCGACTGGTTTGTGAGAGTAGGGATTTGATCTGGGTAAGACAGACTGCCCGGTTATTAAGTAGTGAAGAGCAACAAAAGCATATTATGCTGGTTTGCGAAAATGTTACCGAAACAAGGCTGCTTACCGAAAAAATAGCTTACCAGGCCAGTCATGATGCCTTGACCAATTTGGCTAATCGGAGTGAATTCGATCTTTATATCCAGCGCTCTCTAGAAAATGCTCATGCCAAGGGGGCTGAGCATGTCTTATGTTATCTGGATCTGGATCAGTTTAAAATTGTTAACGACACCTGTGGGCATTTAGCGGGTGATGAATTATTAAGACAGTTAGGAACCTTGCTGAGAAAACATATTCGCAAGCAGGATATGCTTGCTCGCCTGGGGGGTGATGAATTTGGTATTTTGATGCATAACTGTTCATTGGATCATGCTTTTGTGGCCTGCGAAAAAATCCGAAATGTTATCAGGGATTTTAATTTTGCCTGGGAAGATCGGAGTTTTACTGTTGGCGTGAGCATTGGTATTACAGCTATTGCAAAGACCAGCGGTAATTCGGTTGAATTGCTAAAAGAAGCTGATGCGGCATGTTATGCAGCAAAAGATAAAGGTCGAAATCGTGTTCATGTTTTTCGTCCAGATGATGAAGACCTCGCGCAAAGGCAAGGCGAAATGCAATGGGTAGAAAAAATTCATCAAGGTCTGAATGAGAATCGTTTTTTGCTCTATGGGCAGATTATTGTTCCCATTTCGGGTTTTGAAGGTGGCCTGCATTTTGAGACCTTGATCAGATATAAAGACGATAATGGCAATATCATACCACCAGGAGCATTTTTACCGGCGGCTGAGCGTTATAACCAAGCGCCCGCGTTGGATCAATGGGTGATAAAAACGATGTTTTCATGGATGAGCGAACAGCAGGATTTTCTCGATCAGCTGAAGCTTTGTACCATCAATTTATCGGGGTTGTCGCTTTCTGATGACAGCATGTTAGGCTACATCACCAGCGAATTTAACCGATACTCAATTCCGCCGGAAAAAATTTGTTTTGAAATTACCGAAACTGCAGCCATTGCAAATTTATCTGATGCTTCGGCTTTTATCCAAAATCTAAAACAACATGGTTGCCAGTTTTCTCTGGATGATTTTGGTAGTGGTTTGTCATCGTTTGCGTATTTAAAAAATCTGCCCGTGGACTATATTAAGATTGACGGTTTGTTTGTGAAAGATATTTTGGAAGACAAGGTTGATTTAGCAATGGTTCGATCAATCAATGAAGTGGGCCACATTATGAATAAGAAAACTATTGCTGAATTTGTTGAAAGTGACAAGATTTTTTCTGTATTAAAGCAATTAGGGGTAGATTATGCCCAGGGTTACAGTATTGGCAAGCCAGTTCCGTTAGTTGATTTAACTGAAGCTGTTCCTTATCAGTTAGTGGTGTAGTTATGAGCAAGAGCAGAATAAAATTTCAGATTGTATTTGGTTTAGTGTTAGGAATAAATTCAATCGCAAAAGCAAGTGTCGATGATATGGATGAGTTTTTTTCCATGTCACCTGCGGAACTTGCTGAATTATCAGTATCAATTGCGACTGGAACGGCTAAGCCAGTTTTCCAGTCGGCTTCAGTGACCAGCGTCGTTACAGCTGATCAGATCAAAACGATGGGGGCAACAGAATTACATGAAGTGTTAGAAACCATTCCCGGCTTGCATGTCAGTATTCAACCGTTTACCTACGATTATATTTATACCATGCGTGGAATTCGGAATGGCACAAATTCGCAGGTTTTAGTGTTATTGGATGGAAATCGTTTCTCGGTACCTTTTCAAGGAAGGGCAATGACAGGACTGGAATTGCCTATAGAAGATATCCAGAGAGTTGAAGTTATCCGCGGTCCTGGTTCAGCTTTATATGGCGCAGATGCTTTTGCTGGCGTGATTAATATTATTACCAAAAAAGCCAAAGATATCGACGGCACTGTTATTGGCGGTCGTGTGGGTAACTGGAATACTCAAAGTGGCTGGGTACAACATGGTGGGCAATGGGCAGACTGGGACGTAGCGGCCAGCTTGCAATATACCCATACCCGTGGCGATGATCAGCGAATCATCATTAGCGATAGTCAAAGTGCACTGGATTCAGCATTGGGAACCAATGCATCGCTAGCTCCCGGTTCCATGCAAACGCAGTTTGAATCCTGGAATGCCCATTTGAATTTGCAGCGAAAATACTGGGATATCGGTTTTTGGGCTTTTAACGGGGATGGTGGAACCAGAGCAGGCGTAGCGGCAGCACTGGACCCCATAGGAAAAGTGGAATCCCAGCAATATATGGGGTCAATAAAGTTTTCTACTGAGGATTATATTGAAGATTGGGAATTCCAAGCTCACGCCAGTTATTTATATACTGATGTTCAAACCAATCAGCTGCAAATTTTTCCAAATAATACATTATTGCCAATTGACAAGGATGGCAATCTTAATTTTGACCTTTCAAAAATTAGAGGTTTAACTTTGTTTGCAAATGGTGTGAAAGGTATTATTGGGCGTACTCATCAAATGCCAACAATTGAGTTAAGTGCTATTTATCAAGGATTACAGGATCATCGTTTGAGAGTTCAGGCTGGCTATCGCTATGAAGAAATCAAGACCAGGGAATTCAAAAATATTGGTAAAGGTGTGTTAAGCGGCAACCCGCCTCCTTCAGTTGTCTATGGGGCGATTACCAATGTCACCGACACTAAATATGTTTATTTACCTAATGCAAATCGTTCCATCTGGTCTCTTGCTCTTCAGGACGAATGGCAAATTGCAAAAAATTGGCAATTAACGACCGGTGTTCGTTTTGATCATTATTCAGATTTTGGGGCTACCGTCAATCCGAGATTGGCTCTGGTTTGGGATATAAACGAGCAGCTGACCGGCAAATTGCTTTATGGACGCGCTTTTCGGGCGCCCAATTTTTCGGAATTAGGAAACAACAACAATCCGGTTTTGTTAGGCAATCCGGATTTGGATCCGGAAACCATTAATACCATCGAATTAGCCTTCGATTATCGCCCTATCCAGTCTTTGCGCACGGCGTTAAATCTGTATTATTACTCAATTGAAGAATTAATACAGCCAGACCCAATTGGGCCGAGTAAGTTTAAAACTGAAAATAGTGGTAATCAGGAAGCTTATGGTCTGGAGTTTGAATGGAACTGGCAGTTGCATGAACATTTTTTTGTTAGCGGCAACTATGCCTGGGTGAATGCCCGGGATAAGGATGCTGGGCAAGCCGTTGCAGGCGTACCGGAACAGCAACTATATGTGGCGGCTTTATGGGAATTTATGCCGCGGTGGACGCTGCAAAGTCAGTTAAAATGGATAGGTAAAAGAACCAATGAGCCGGGAGATAATCGTAAAAATATCAAAGATTATGAAACAGTTGATTTAACATTACGGGGTCAAAAAATATTGGGACACATCAATTTACAGGCATCGGTGAGAAATGTGTTCAACAAGCATGCCAGAGAACCCGCAGTTGCGGCATTACCGGATAATATTCCAACGCCGGGAAGAAGCTTTTATTTTGAGGCCAGCATTTATTTTTAATTTCCGTTGTAAGCAATCCTTCTGCATCAGGACAAGGACTGATGGAAAATGGTATCAATCAGGCAATGCAGCAAAAATATCTGATTAATTCGGAGGACAAGTTATTATTGATTTCCGGGTTCTTTACCAGGCAAGAATCAGACTGTTTTTTTGAACGGCTTGATAAATCTTTAAATTGGCAACAGGAAGAAATTATTATTGTTGGAAAAAAAGCATTGGTTCCCCGGTTGATCAGTTGGTATGGCGATGTTGGAGCAAGTTATTGCTACTCTGGCGTTACCCATCAACCGCAATCATGGAATGAAGATTTGCTGGAAATAAAGAAAAGGATAGAGGTATTCAGCGGTTTTTCATTTAATAGCGTGCTAGCGAATTTATACCGGGATGGTTCTGATTCTATGGGATGGCATGCCGACAAGGAAAAGCAATTAGGCAAGAATCCAGCGATTGCTTCATTGAGTCTTGGAGAAAAAAGGTTGTTTAAAATTCGTCATAACAAAACAGCAGAAACATTGGATATCCAGTTGTCGCATGGTGATTTGTTGTTGATGAGTGGGGCACTGCAACATCATTGGCGGCATTGTGTACCAAAAACCAAGCAGCAAAAAAAACCGCGCATCAATTTGACGTTTCGAAATATTGTTTCTTGAAGATTTGTAACTATTCAGCGTATTTATAGATTCAATATCAGTGACTTATTCCAGAAGACGCCGTAATACGTCCCTGTAGGCTTGGTTGTGTCATCCATGACACATACACTTCTTCCATAAGCCACCGATATTGAGTGATTTTGGCTAAATTAAATATGCTGAATAGTTACGAAGATTTTTCAACTTTTCTACAATTGATATTTGATAGCTTTGTCGCCAATATCTGTTCGATAAAAAGCATCTTGCCAGTGAATTTGTTTGACTAATTTATAGGCTTTATTTTTTGCATCGACAATGCTATTTCCCAGAGCGCAAACGCATAAAACCCGCCCGCCTGAGGTAGCGATCTCATTATTTTTCAATTTTGTACCGGCATGAAAAACTTTGGCATCAGTCGTTTCAGTTTCAGGTAACCCGTGAATGATGTAACCTTTTTGGTAAGTCTCTGGATAACCACCCGATGCCATGACCACGCCAAGAGATGTTCTGGTGTCCCATTCAGTAGTTATCTGGTCAAGATTTTGATTTAGTGCTGCGAGGCAAAGTTCAATCAAATCACTTTTTAGTCGCATCATAATGGGTTGAGTTTCCGGATCACCAAAACGACAGTTGTACTCCAGAACTTTGATGTCTCCCTGTTTGGTGATCATCAGTCCGGCATATAAAAAGCCGGTGTACGGAATTCCGTCAGCATCCAGCCCAGCTAATGTTGGCTCAATGATTTCAGCCATGATTTTTTTATGCAGCTCTTGGGTGACTAAAGGCGCTGGAGAATATGCTCCCATACCCCCGGTATTGGGGCCCAGGTCGCCATTATCGCGGGCCTTATGGTCTTGTGAGGTTGCCATTGGCAAAGCCTGTTTGCCATCCGCAATGACAATAAAACTAACCTCTTCGCCTTCCAGAAATTCTTCTATAACAACGCGGTTGCCGGCATCGCCAAATCTATTGCCGGCCAACATGTCTTTAACGGCATTGATGGCTTGTTGCTCGGTCAGAGCGACTATTACCCCTTTTCCCGCGGCCAGGCCATCAGCTTTAACGACAATAGGGGCGCCTTTTTGCTGGATATAGTTAATCGCAAGTTGTTGATCAGTGAATGTTTGATATTCGGCAGTTGGAATATTGTGCCTGTCCATAAAGTCTTTGCAGAAGGATTTTGAGCCTTCGAGCTGGGCTGCTTGGGCTGTTGGTCCGAAACAATTCAGTCCGAATTTTTGAAATTCATCGACAATACCATTTACCAGAGGGACTTCCGGACCGATGATGGTCAGTTCAATCTGGTTTTGTTTGGCAAAATCAACTAAGCCAGCTATGTCGCTTGCATCAATGCCGATATTTTCAATTCCATGTTCAAGAGCAGTGCCGGCATTTCCTGGGGCAACAAAAACCTGGGAGACTTGTTTAGATTGTCGGGCCTTCCACGCCAGTGCATGTTCGCGGCCACCATTTCCAACAATGAGTATTTTCATGGTATTTGGTATTAAAAAATTTCGTTTTGAGCGCTATTTTTGTTGAAAAAATAACTTAATGCCTGAAATGGCGCATACCTGTGAAAACCATCGCCATGTCATGTTCATCTGCTGCGGCAATTACTTCATTATCACGCATTGACCCTCCGGGCTGTATGACAGCCGTGATTCCGGCTTCTGCGGCAGAATCAATACCATCCCGAAAAGGAAAGAATGCATCAGAGGCCATCACAGAACCGGCAACCTCAAGGTTTTCATCTGCGGCTTTAATGCCGGCAATTTTTGCCGAGTAAACACGGCTCATTTGACCAGCGCCGATACCGATTGTTTGACCACCCTTACAGTAGACAATGGCATTGGATTTAACAAATTTTGCGACTTTCCAGGCAAATAACAGATCATCCAGTTCCTGATCTGTTGGGGCGCGTTTAGTGACTGTTTTTAGCTCGGCGGCACTGATTTTTCCGTGGTCGCCGTCTTGTACCAATAACCCGCCGGCGACTCTTTTGAAATCCAGGGAAGGTTCGTCGCCGCTGGTCCAGATGCCAGATTCCAAGACACGAATATTTGCTTTACTTGAAAGTTGTGAGAGAGCAGTTGCAGAAATAGTTGGCGCGATAATGACCTCGACAAATTGTCGGTCAATGATTGCTTTAGCAGTGGCTTCGTCTAATTCTTGATTAAACGCAATAATACCTCCGAAAGCAGAAGTAGGGTCGGTGGCAAACGCCAGATTATAGGCATCCAGAATATTGTCTGCTTGCGCAACTCCGCAAGGGTTGGCGTGTTTGACAATAACGCAAGTTGGCTGATCTGAAAACGATTTTACGCATTCAAGTGCGGCATCGGCATCGGCAATGTTATTATAAGATAGCGCTTTGCCCTGGTGTTGGGTAGCGGCTGAAATGGTACCGGAAGGGGGTGTTTTTTCCTGGTAAAAGGCAGCCTGTTGATGCGGGTTTTCGCCATAACGAAGCGATTGCCCGTGATGAAATTGCAGGTTTAATGTTTCTGGGAACTTGGTATCATTGGTTTTGCCAAGATAACTGGCGATTGCGGTGTCATATTTTGCAGTATGGGAAAAACTTTTCTGTGCCAGTTTAAAGCGTGTTTCCTCACTGAGTTTGGAATCACTCGAATGCAATTCAGTCAGGATTTCCTGATAATCATCAGGATCGATAACAACCGCGACATCATGATAATTTTTTGCTGCTGCGCGGATCATTGTTGGGCCACCAATATCAATATTTTCAATTGCAGTGGCCAGATCACAGCCCGGTTTGGCTGTCGTTTGCTCAAAAGGATATAAGTTAACAACAACCATATCAATTGGCTTGATGTCATTGTTAGCCATAACCTCGTCATCAATTCCACGTCGTCCTAATATGCCGCCATGTACTTTTGGGTGAAGGGTTTTTACTCGTCCATCCATCATTTCGGGAAAGCCGGTATAATCAGCAATTTCAATGGCAGGGATATCATTTTCGGCCAAAATTTTTGCTGTGCCGCCCGTAGAAAGAATTTCAATACCTAGTTGAGATAATGACTGACAGAATTCGACAATACCGGATTTATCAGAAACACTGACTAATGCGCGTGTAATCAGTTTTTTCATATTTCTCCCGAAAGCTTACATGCTAAAAAGGCGAAAATTATAACATGCTGGATTTGAGGGAGGCTTTATCTTTTTCGTAGATTAAAGGAGATTGATAAAGAACGCGCACGGAATAAATTCGACAACTGGCGTAGGATTTTTGTTTATCTTCAAGGCGTGGTGGCAGGCGTATAGCAAACTATGTAACTGTGTTGCCACAACGTAGAAGACGGTCAAAAAGACAAACGAGTTGATGAAGTTATTTCGTACATGCCCCTAAAGATACCTTTCGCATTTCGAAATGGTTATTTTTACAAATTTTCCACAAAAAAAGTTTTCACGATAAAGTCGTATTCTTACGCGAAAGGTATGTTGCAAGTTCGAGAGCTTTTTTAGAGTTGGGGTTTGATGGCCTTAACTGAGCCCATATTGATCCATTTTTTTACGTAGTGTGCTACGGCTTAGACCTAGCGTTTTTGCCGCTTTGGTCTGATTATGACCAAGATTTTCCAGGGTTGCTTCAATAAGCGGCTTTTCGACCTCCCGGATAACAAGTTCGTATAGATTTGTTGATTCAAAGCCATTGAGTTGCGAAAAATAATTATCAACTGCTATTTTAACTTGCCCGGATAAAGGTAAATCTCCAGTCCGTCGGCTTTTAATCGTGACAAATTCACTATTTTGATTTTGTTGTGATGTTTCCATAGTTATGCTGTTTGACCAAGTTTGAGTTGCTGAAAAACGTTCATTACGAGTGCCAGTTGATCATCAGGGTGATCTGCCTGGTATATTTTTTTTATAATTGTTGGAGGTACTTTCCATAGACCATTAAAGTACCAGCCAATGTGTTTACGGGCCATTCTAACACCGCTTTGATTGCCATAGAAGTGATAAAGCGAATCAAGGTGGCTGTAGACAATGGCCTGTATTTCCTGAATAGAAGGCGGGGAAATCTTCACCCCAGTTTCAAGAATGCTTTGTATTTCCCTGAAAATCCAGGGCTTGCCTTGTGCTGAGCGGCCGATCATGATGCCATCGGCATCAGTAAATCGCAAGACTGCTCTCGCTTTTTCTGCAGAATCAATATCACCATTGGCAATAATTGGGATATTTACAGATTGTTTGATTTTTTTGATGGTTTCGTATTCAACGGTGTTTTTAAAGCCGCATGCTCGGGTACGACCATGAACAGCTAAAGCAACAATGCCTTCTTGTTCGGCAATTTCGGCTATTTTTACTGCATTTCGACTGTGTTGATCCCAGCCAGTTCTGATTTTTAAGGTAACCGGGGCGTCTACACTATTAACGACTGCCCTCAGTATTTTTTTGACTAACTGCTCATCCCGTAATAAAGCAGAGCCAGCAGCGACAGAACAAACTTTTTTGGCAGGACATCCCATATTAATATCAATAATTTGAGCGCCACGAGCAACATTAAATTTGGCGGCTTCGGCCATTTGCAGGGGGTCAGCTCCGAGAATCTGAACAGAAATGGGGCCGGGTTCGTTTTGGTGATCTGTTTTAAGCAAAGTACGTTTATGCGTACGCAGTGCGGGGTTGGAAGCTACCATTTCAGAAACGGTCAGGCCCGCGCCAAACTTTTTGCATATTTTTCTGAAAGGCTGGTCGGTAACACCGGCCATTGGCGCTAAAATCAGATTATTTATTAGTTTATATGGACCAATTTGCACTTGGAGATGACAGGCAATATAAGTAATGATTTACTGCTATTATCCAAAAATCAGCGCTAAAAACAAGCATCTTTTGTTCCGAAATGTAAGTTTCAGCGGGATTGCAATGTAGGAGCTGACTTTTTTAGAGACGATCTGCTGCCAACTTGAATAGCTTCTCGATATGCTGAGCGGTGTATTTTTTTTCCAGAAATCTTATAGTGAAATGGGCTTCAGCAATTTCCTGAAAGTATCGGATGAATAAGAGGTTGATTGAAGCACCACCAATGGCACCAATAGCTGGAATGGATTGTGCGGTCATTTTTTCTGAAACAGGGATGCTGAAGCGAGCAGCGATAGAATTTAATAATTTAGCCAGTGCCGGAGAGCTTTGTTTGCTTAATTCTTGGACAGTCAAGCGTGAAGCGGCATCAGAAATGGATTTTGCCAATAATGACCGAATTGCATAATAACCAGTCTCAGCATCCTTTGTTGGCGTCGCCTCCTGACTCAGAGCAAAAACCTCCAAACAGGCGAGTTTGGTCTCCGGAGAATTAATATCCTCGCCCTGACTGCGGGCAATTTCTGCAATCGAGCGAAGCATAATAGTAGTTGAGACAGGAAGTTCTACGGCTAATGCCGGAAGCCCAAACGCACCTCCTGCCGCGCCGCTGATGCTGGCAAATAACTGGTGGGTTTTTTTTCTAGGTTGGGAGTGCTTTTGAGGATGTAAGGTCAATAATGCACTATCAAGCGATTTTTCCAAAGTTGAACGTGTTATTCGGGTTAACGACTTTGTTAACCGTTCAGGGAGTAGTTGCGTTGTTTTTTCGATAGTTTGGGCTGCTGATTGGGTGATTTTGTGGGTAAAACTGGGATGTGCCAGAATTTTTGCAGCTTCAGCCAGTTTGCGCTGATCTTCCTGAGAGAGTTTCATGAAGCATTTGTTAATGGTTCATATGCAGCATTTCGGTATTTTGAATAATATCGGCATATCCGCCTCTGTAGCCCAAAAAGCTGATGCCTTTATACATGGTATTTGCTCCCATAACAATCATGATGATTGCGGCCGATTTTAACATATAACCTCGGAATTTTGTCCCGAGTCTGGCAAAGGCGAAAGTTACAAACAACATGGTCGGCAAAGTTCCCAGTCCTAAAGACAACATCATCAGACCTCCCTCAAGAGGCGAACTGGCAGTGGTAGCGTTAACCGCCATGGCAAAAGTTAACGGGCAGGGCATAACGCCATTCAGCATGCCTCCTAATGCGGCGCCCACGGCCGAGCCACGTTTTGCAGCAGTCAGGAAAATTTTATGGATAATTTGGGTGGGCAGGAGTTTCATTGAAAATTGCCAGGGCGTAATGCCCAGAATGCCTAAAGCGAGCATAATGACAAAAAAACCGATAAATACCTGCAAGAATCCCTGTATTTTTCCTATCAGACCCGTTGAAACCAAAGCGACGCCAATTGTTGCTGCGATGATGCCGACAATCGTGTAAATGCTGATCCTGGCAAGATGGTAAGTAATGTAGGGCCAGACTGATTTCTTTCCGGTTTTCATGAAAAAACCGGAAACCAGTGCGCCACACATTCCCATGCAATGGCCGCTGCCAAAAAAGCCGACTAATAAAGCCGAACCATAAACGGCGTAATCAATTGTCATGATCGAGATATTTTCTGGATGTGATGCGTAATGAATTGATAATCACTGACACTGAGCTCAAGGCCATTGCAAGAGATGCAATCATTGGGTTGAGTTTTCCCGCAGCAGCAACGGGTAAGGCAATAGTATTGTAGCCAAAAGCCCAAAACAGATTTTGCTTTATGATACGCATGGTAAATGAGCTTAATTCAATAGTTTCTGCGACTTTACTGATATCGCCATTAACTAGTGTGATATCGGCCGATTCAATGGCGATATCAGTCCCATGGCCAATCGCAAATCCAACATCTGCGGCTGCCAGAGCCGGGGCATCGTTGATACCGTCGCCAATCATCCCGACTTTCTCTCCTTGGTCTTGTAGGTGATGAATAGTTGTCAATTTCTGTTCTGGAGTTGCATGGGCGATAACGGTTGAAATTCCAACCTGTTTAGCAATATATTCAGCAGTTGCTTTGGTATCTCCTGTTACCATGAGAGACTGGATATGAAGTTGATTGAGTGCTTGTAATGCGGATTTGGCTTGTTTTCTGGGGCTATCGGCAATACCAAAAATAGCTGCCGCTTTGCCATTGATAGCAACAAATACAGGAGTTTTTCCCGAGCCTCCGAGTTTGTAGGCGGTATCTGTAAGCAGGGTGATGTCAATATCCTGTTCTTCCAGCCAGATCTTATTGCCAATAAGTAACTGATAGCAGTCAATTTTCGCGATGAGTCCTTTGCCGGGTGTTACTGAGAATTGTGTGACTTTCTCGGGCTTGTAATTAGTTGAATGTTTGGCGTAATTGATAATCGCCTTGGCAAGAAAGTGTTCGGAGTTATTTTCGGCTGAAGCACAAAGTTTAATGACCAGTTCATCGCTGTAATTACTGACATTGAAAAAATCAGTTACTTCCGGTTTTCCTTCAGTGATCGTTCCTGTTTTATCAAAAATAATAGTCGTCAAGTGATTTGCCAATTCAAGGCTTTCACCATTGCGAATATAAACGCCTCGTCGAGCTGATTGACCGGCTCCAACCATTATTGCCATCGGCGTTGCCAGCCCTAATGCGCATGGGCAGGCGATCAGCAGGACAGAAATGGCATTGCTGAATGCAGTGGTAAAGCGAGCACCCGATATAGTCCAAAAAATAAAAGTCAGGGCTGAAAAAACCATTACCGAAGGAACAAAAATAGCTGATACGCGATCAACCAGTTTTTGTACCGGTAATTTAGTTGATTGAGCCTGGTCTACCATGTGGACAATGTTGGCAAGCACAGTATCCAGGCCGACTGCTGTTGCACGGATAGTTAAACTGCCATTACCATTAACACATCCAGCAAAAACTTTCTGGCCAGTTTCTTTAATAACCGGAATGCTTTCGCCTGTCAACATGGCTTCATCGATGCTGGAAAGTCCTTCCACTACCTTGCCGTCCGTGGGTATTTTTTCGCCGGGGCGAACCAGTAACATGTCTCCAGGTTTGATTTCATCAACATCGACAATATATTCTTTTCCATTTTTTAACAGAGTTGCTTTTTGCGGTTGAAGATCAATTAATTTTCGGATGGCTTCTCCCGCTTTTCCCCTCGCTTTTTCTTCCATGTAGCGGCCTAATAAGACGAAAGAAATAATGGCGGCGGCAGCTTCAAAATATAAATGGCGGCCATTTCTTATCAAAACTGGAATGCTGTAGCCATAAGCTGAACCAACGCCAATTGCAATCAGGCTATCCATGTTGGCAGTGCCTTGTTTTGCAAGTTTCCATGCCTTGTCAAAAAAAGGCCGGCCTGCGCCTAATATGACGGGTGTTGATAAAAAAAACTGTAGCCAGTGAAGATATCTGGAACGAGGCATGGCCATACCAATAGCCACGACTGGTAAGCTTAGTAAGCTGGCCCAAATGACACGTCTTTTTGCTGACTGCAGTCGTTGCTGTTCTTTTTCAATGATCAGTTGTCTTTGGGCTAGAGTGTCCATTGTATTAGGTTTGTATCCCAGTGAACTGATGATGTTGGCAAAATCCTTACGTGTCAAGCACCCGGTAATTGTGGCGATTTCAGAAGCAAAATTGACGCTGGCCTTGGATATTCTAGGGTCTTTTCTCAAACTGAGTTCAAGGAGTAGTGCGCAAGATGCGCAAGTCATTCCTTCGATGGAAAGACTCATATCTCGTTCTGGGGCGGTAGGATCAGCGGTGTTGGATTGTTGTTGACCCAAGTTAAGCTTTTTTTGTCCAATATTACCCAGAATTGTATCCAGGATAATGATTAAATTGGTTTTTGGCAGTTTATTATTGTCAAAATAGATTGTTACCGATCCAATTTCCGGAACAACTTTGACAGATTTAATCTCAGGTCTTTTTTTTAGAATAATGGCAAAAATATAAGCGCGTTCCGCATCCTGTGTTAATGCGGGCGAGAAAATTCGGAGCCGGGATTTCAGTTGATGGAAAATCTGAAAATGCTTGGGTTGCAGATTTTTTGGGGTCATGGAGCAGCTTATTTTTTTTCTGGCATTCTTGAGCGTACCAGTAAATACATTAGGTAAAAAACAGTTAGCCACTCATAACGGTAACGAAAGGGACGGAGGATCCAATGTTGCGTGATTAAATGCCAATGGCTTTTAATCAGGTATAGAACCAGGATGTCATTAAAGAAATTAATCATGGTTTTTTCGGGATCCTTTAAGATGCCTGATTTATTTTTTAAGCCTAATTTGGCCAAGATACCCACTGCTCTGGCTGTATCTTTGGTGTCGACATATTTTTCCTTGGCCCATTGGCTGGGTCCGGATTTTTTGATTTTTTCTTTAAGGGAAAAAAGCGATGAATTTTTTCTGGGTTTGGATCTGTTTTTTTGTTGTTTCAGATGGCCTTGTTTTTCAAGGTCATTAACAATCATAGAGAGCTGTTTTGCTAATTCTGGAAAACTTAATAGTTCAGGAATGAAGTGGATAGCAAGTTTGCCTTGTTTGCAGTAGACGAAAACCCTGTAGACGCCAGGAATTTGTAATATTTCCTTTTGCAGGAGAAAAGCTGCATTCTCCTGGCTGAGTTTTTCAGGAATCTGAAATCTTGCATGGTCTTCTGAGCGATATCGTAGAATTATTTCTTGCTGTATTGACATGCTAAATTCTGCTGGCTGTCTTTCGGACGGGAGGTTCTACAGGTACAATGGCGTGCTAAATAACATAGTTTAATTATTTTATAATTAAACTATGTTGGCTAGTCTTTGGCTTCTTTGCTTTCGGCCACAATATCTTCAAGATTTTCTTTTTGTTGTAACACAAAATTTTTGCTCTTGTCTGTGACGCTGGATGCGGCGTTAATGATTTCTTTTCTATATTTATGGGCAAGGTAACCGGCAACAATGCCTGCGCCAAGTATCAAAAGCGGATGTTTGGCTATTTTATTGATAATCAGGCCTTCTGATTTTGCACCAGTTGACATTGCTGCACCTTTCATCATGTGGGATGAAATATTATGAACAGCATGATGTGTTGCTGCGGCTGCGTGTTCTCCATGGTTATGGTTTTTCATTGAGCGTCTCCAGTGTTGAATTATTTATCGGAATTATCAGAACTATCAGTTTCGTTGGGTAGTAAGTGTTCTTCATTGAGCATTTGATAAATGCCAAGACAGCCTTCGCAGCAAAAGTTTTTCTCCCCTTCTTTTGTTAGCAGGGTAAAGCCGCTAATTTCAACTGGAAGGCCGCATAAATCACAAGATTTTTTTTCTTCGGGCATCGGTTTGGTGGTGTTAATTGTTTGTAGTTAAAGTAACAAAGCGGTCTATGGATTGAGAAGTAATTATTGTTACGAATGTTGCAGCATCCAGGCTTGTGCTATTGTAATAAGTGGAAGATAGAAAGTCACTAGTGATTGTGGTTTTTAAAATAGTTTTGGGCTGGCCGGGACGTTAATTAAAAAAACTTTAGCAAGACAAAGGAAGGAAGGAGTCTTGCTAAAGCTTGAGGAAGAGACAAATTTAAAACTTAATGACAACTAATACTGGTTGTACAGGCATCTGAAGCATCCGTTTTACCGTTGCTCGCTTTTGCTGAGGCTCTCATCAGGGCGATTCTTAATGCGCCGGTAAGGCTTGGGCCGAGACCTATTCGAGTTGCAATTGCTGGTACAACGATGAATGATGCAAGAGCAAGGCCGGTTCCTAAAAGGACCGATCCGGCTGATATAGATTGGGTTTGCACTGATTCTGGTGCTACTTGTAGTTCGCTCATTGTTACCTCTTTATTTTCTAAGACGGATAATTTTTCCTCAGTACATCCTGTTCTTAACTCTTCAGTCCGATTCCCTAGATTAATCTTTTAGGTTGTTAGAAAGGTTAATGCAGGATAATTAAATACAAGCATTTTTTAGGCCAAATAATAATGCATTGAAAAAAAAGGAAAATTATTTTATTTTATTTAAATACACATCAAAAATAAGGGATATACATGATTATTTATGTGTTATTTAACATAGTTTAATTATAGGTTGCATATTTGGATGTTATTGAATTAATATGAAAGTACGAACTTATTGATGAGTTGGGTCTTTACAGTAATTCGATGCTAAATCCGCCAACCTTGGCTTCAGGCAGGGCAATATCCAGCTTTATGGTAAATGTTTCTAAGGGACCCAGTGAGTCTTTTGTAAGATATTGTTCAAGATAATCTTCAGGGTGGAAAATACGGTGGGCTACGGGAGAGCCTGAATAACTCAGTAAAGTTAATTTAATATCCGGAAAACTTTGCGGGAAAGGCGCTTCATTGCGGATTGCGGCTTGAAGGGTGTAATGACTGTGTTGTAATTCAAAGGAGCTGTGTAGTACTGAATATTCTTTGACATTATGATATCTGGGGAGTTGGCAATTCGTAATTTTGCATAAATGCAATAGCCAGGGTCTGATGATTTGATTTTGTGCAATATTATCGCTTTTAAAATATAAAAACTGGAAACCTAGCAGTAATAATCCGGAAAATACCCCAATACGCCAAATAGAGTTGGAAATTGGTTTGTTTCCTGGTTTTTCCCAAGGAAATGGTTCCCGGGCGGCAACAGTTTCAGCTAGATTAGCCAGAGGGTCAAATTTGCAAGAACATTCAGGACAGGTCGTGGTGCCATCACTTTCCTGGAATTCTTCGGTCGTTAACGAATGTGTTTGGTGACACTCCGGACATTCTATTAGCATCTTTTTGTGCTGCCTAGCGATTTTCTGCCGATGGTTTGATTTTTTTAACAGCATCCAGCCGACACCAATCTTCAGCATAGATGGGAACGTTGAAATAGAAGTTCTGACGATAGCAGTCAATAACAGGGGAGGTTTGTTCTTTGAGGATGCCAGAAAGGATCAATTGTCCATTTGTTTTCACCATTTTAGAGAGATATTCGGATAATTCCATAAGCGGTTGTGCCAGAATATTTGCAATCAGGATATCTGCAAGTATAGGCGAAAATTCATCTGCATCGCTTATAATAATTTGTGACTGAACATTATTTTTTACCGCATTGTCATAAGTGGCGGTTAGCGCTTGTGGATCGATGTCAACGGCAAAAACTTTTTCGGCGCCTAAAAGTGCAGCCGCAATAGCGAGTATCCCTGATCCGCACCCATAATCGATGAAGGTTTTTCCTTTGATGTCATTTTCAGCCAGCCATTCCAGACAAAGCTCGGTGGTGGGGTGGGTGCCAGTGCCGAAAGCAAGACCAGGATCTAGTGTCATACAAGCAGTGTCTGGTTCTGAAATTTCTTGTCCGGTAGGACAAACCCAAAGCCGGTCAGCAAATTTCATTGGCCGGAAATGTTCCATCCAGGCTCGTTCCCAAACCTGGTCATCAAGAAATTCTTGCTGCCAATTTGAGATGGGTTGCTTTGAAAATGTCGAGAACAACAGCTTTTTTACAAGTTCCGGTTCAGCGTCAGTTTCAAATAAAGCGATGATTTTAGTGTTGTCCCATATCCTGGTTTCTCCTGGAGCTGGCTCATAAACAGGATGGTCTTCGGCATCCATGTAGGTGACAGAGACTGCCCCCAAAGCATTGAAAAAATCAGAAATTTCAGGGGCGGTAGCTTTGTTGGCAATGATCGAAAGTTGATGCCAGGCCATTAATTCGTAGAGTGAAATATAGCCAGTGACTGAAGACCGCCAAGCGAAGTTGATAAATCAGAAACCATTTTGTTAAAGTCCCAGTTTTTTCTCCAAATAATGAATGTTTTGACAGCCAGCAGCAAATGCGTTGTCAGAAATAATTTTTTGCTGTAATGGGATATTGGTTTTAATGCCGTCGATGACGATTTCACTTAAAGCAGTATTCATTCTGGCGATAGCACTTTCACGCGTATTTCCATGTGCGATCAGTTTGCCAATCATCGAGTCGTAATATGGCGGGACTCTGTAACCATTATAGATGTGAGTTTCACAGCGAATCCCAGGGCCTCCGGGCATATGAACCTGGTTGATAGTGCCTGGGCAGGGCATGAAGGTTTCCGGGTCTTCTGCATTGAGTCTGCATTCAATAGCATGGCCAACAATTTTGATATCCTCTTGAGTGACTGACAAGGGTTCTCCAGCCGCAATATGCAACTGCTCTTTGACAATATCAAAGTTGGTGATCATTTCAGTGACGGGGTGTTCAACCTGAACCCGGGTATTCATTTCAATAAAATAAAACTCGCCTTTTTCGTACAAAAATTCAAATGTTCCTGCGCCTAAATAGCCGATATCTTGGCAAGCCTTTGCACATCGCTCACCCATTTTCTTGCGCTGCTCTTCAGTAATACCGGGGGCAGGTGCTTCTTCTACTACTTTTTGATGGCGGCGCTGCATGGAACAGTCTCTTTCACCCAAATGAATGGCATTGCCGTAACTGTCAGCCAATACCTGAAATTCAATGTGACGCGGATCCTCCAGGAATTTTTCCATGTAGACAGTATCATTACCAAAAGCGGTGCCGGCCTCATTTTTGGTGAGTGCAATGGCGCCTATTAATGCCGCTTCGGTATGAACAGTGCGCATTCCTCGGCCGCCGCCACCGCCAGCCGCTTTGATAATAACCGGATAACCGATTTCCCTGGCCATGGCAAAATTGGTTTGGTCATCATCTCCAAGTGGGTCGCCATTACCTGGAACACAAGGAATACCTGCTTTGTGCATGGCTTTTTTGGCTTGAATCTTGTCGCCCATCATGCGAATGGTGTCAGCATTGGGACCAATAAATGTAAAACCGCTTTGTTGTACTTTTTCTGAAAAATCGGCATTTTCAGATAAAAAGCCATAGCCTGGATGTATGGCTTCGGCATCTGTTACTTCCGCAGCGCTGATAATGGCGGGAATATTCAAATAACTGTCAGTAGAAGCAGCTGGCCCGATACAAACGGTTTCATCAGCAAAACGCACATGTTTTAAATCACGGTCCGCAGCAGAATGAACTGCGACTGTTTTAATACCCAGCTCACGGCAGGCACGAAGAATACGCAGCGCAATTTCACCGCGATTGGCAATCACTATTTTTGAGAACATACTGATTCCAACCCCCTTATTCAATGACAAACAAAGGCTGATCGTATTCGACAGGCTGTGCGTTTTCTACCAGAATTTTGGTAATGGTGCCGCTTGCATCGGCTTCAATCTGATTAAGAATTTTCATTGCTTCAATAATACAAAGCGTGTCGCCGACATTTACGCTCTGGCCAATATCAACAAAGGGTTTTGAGCCGGGCGTTGCAGAACGATAAAAAGTTCCAACCATGGGTGATTTAACTATATGGCCGGGTATTTTTTCTTCTGCAGGTGCTGGTTTAGCTGCTCCAACATCGGCAGTCACAGCCGGTAAAGGAGGTGCAGCCGCAACTGGGGTGCTGGCTGCCGGGGCGCTACTGGTGTAGCGACTCAGGCGGATAGATTCTTCACCTTCTGAAATTTCAAGTTCAGCAATATCTGATTCTTCAATTAATTCAATTAATTTTTTGATTTTTCTGATATCCATAGAAATGTTATCTCTCGATTAATAATTGATGGGCGGCCTGTAAGGCCAATTCGTAACCCGTAGCACCTAATCCGCAAATCACCCCCTTGGCAATATCTGAAAAATAAGAATGTGATCTGAAAGGCTCACGGGCATGGATGTTTGATAAATGGACTTCAATAAAAGGAATTTGTGTAGCAAGTAACGCATCTCGAATGGCAACACTGGTATGGGTAAAGGCCGCAGGGTTGATAATGATAAATTCGTGCTGTTTGGAGAAGGCGTTGTGAATTATTTCGACAATTTCATGTTCTGCATTGTTTTGATGGAAATGAATGGTATGGCCAAGCGGCCCGGCTATGTTTTCCAATGCATTTTGGATGTCTTTGAGGGTTTTATTGCCGTAATGACCTGGCTCACGTATGCCTAATAAGTTCAGGTTGGGACCGTTTAGGATGGTGATATTAGCCATGGCAAAAAAACAATGAATTTCTGATGTGCGCCATTCTGCCTAATTTGCACAGTTTTGTCCAGATATAACTCATTTTCGCTTCAAATAGCGACAAAATAGATAATTTTTGCAGGCTCGGGAGGAACATCTCATTATAAAAAATGGTGTTGATTCTGTATAAACTTGGCAAGTTTGAAAAATCTGAATTGATAGTTAAATTTCGCTATTTAATTGATTTAGATCAACAAAAGTTAACTTATTTTTTACAGGGTTATTTGCTGGTGATATATTAACCACAGCCATAGCAAGGGAATTGATTGTTTTGGATGGATGCCAAAACAACTAAGGCTGAATTGATTTTTTATTTTCAACTTAGATTTACATTCTGGTTATTAAAAGAGGTATTGAAAATGGCAGAAGAACAAGAAAAAGATAATTTTTGGCTTTATATTGGCGGTTTAATCGCTGTGGTATTATTTGTTTTGTTTATGGTATGGAATTCTGAGCATAGCAAGTATAAAAAAGCTGAGAAGTTAATAGCGGAAGATGCTGTAAATTCGGCATATAGAGGTTCTGTAAATAACTGATTGGGTGTTTGATCAATGCTTTGCTTGATTTATTATTTGTATTCAGGTGAGGTAAAAGGTGATTAGGCGCGATTGCTGGTGATGTGGGCAGCCTCCTAAAAGAGTTAGAGTTTTGAAAAACTTGTTGTTCAGCCAAACGTGCAAGTCGTTCAAAGTGTCCGCATCACCAGCAATCGCGCCTAATTGTTATTCTGGTTTTACTTGGTTAAAAATGTAAGAGTTTTTTCCAAAATGACATCTCTGCTTATTTCGCCCAGTTGTCTGTGAATAATATTACCTTGTTGGTCAAAAATAACGGTAAAAGGAACGGTGCTGATCATATTACCTAATGGCACGGATAAGTTAATGGCGGTGGGTTGTCCAACCAAAACCGGATAGTTAATGCCCGCATGTTTGCTGTATTCCTTGGCTGGTTCCAGTTCTTCAACAGCAATACCGATAAATTGTAAGCCTTTTTCGCCAAATTCTTTCTGCAATTCTATAAATTCAGGAATTTCCTTTCGGCAAGGTGAACACCAGGTTGCCCAGAAATTCAGAACCAACACTTTGTCTTGCCATTCGGAAAGGCTGCGCTGCTTTCCGTCTAAATCCGGCAGGCTGATATCTGGTAATCCGGCTGTTGTTGGTACAATCGGGGCTTGAGGTTGAGCGGTAAGCCGGTGGGTTAAAAGACCTGTACCTAAAGCAATCAGAGCGACAAAAATTGTCAGGAAGTTTTTCAGTTTCATATTCCAGCCTGGTTCAATAAAGAAAGAAATTTTTCAGCATTTTGATAGCCAATGATCTGCATTTGGTAATTATCGTTTTTATTCGGCCCAAAAAAGATAATGCCCGGCGGGCCAATTAGATTGAAGCGTTTTAACAACGCTTTGTCAGCTTCATTATTGGCAGTGACATCAGCTTGAAGCAAAACAACTTTTTCCAGTTTTTTTAAGACTTTTGGGTCGCTAAAGGTATAAGCTTCCATTTCTTTGCAGGAAATACACCAGTCTGCATAAAAATCCAGCATGACCCATTGATTATTGTTCTTTGCCTGTGCTAAATATTTGTCCAGTTGCTCAATTGAAGCGATACGCTTAAAAGATATTTTATGTTCAATATTATTACTTATCCCGCCGATGTGCGCTAACGGTTTCAAAGGATTAGTATTTCCTGTACTCAAGCCTATTAATAAAATAATGCCGTAGCTCAACATGATAACGCCGATACCTTTAAATAGTTTGTGCCAGCCTGATGCATTTTCTGGAAGTGCGTCAATTGCAGAAAGGTAAATAGCAGGGATGATAAGTAACATGGACCAAATCAGCATCATAATTGCTGGTGGTAAAATACGGTCCAGCATCCATGCGGCGACTGCAAGCATAATGACGCCAAAAACAGCTTTGGTCGAATTCATCCAGGCTCCAGCTTTGGGTAATAACTTACCTGCGGAAGCTCCCATCAGCAGTAACGGAATGCCCATGCCAAAGCCCAAGGCAAATAAGGCCGACCCACCCAAAACAGCATCGCCAGTTTGTCCAATATAAATTAAGGCGCCGGCCAGAGGTGCAGCTACGCAAGGTCCGACAATTAAAGACGATAAGGCGCCCATTATTGCCGCGCCTAAAAATGAACCGTCCCGGTGTTTATCGCTGCTGTTATGTAATTTGGATTGCAAGGATTTGGGAAGTTCCAGGTTGTAAAAGCCAAACATTGAAAATGCCAGCAATACAAAAATTGCACTGAATAAAACGATGATCCAGGGTTGCTGAAAGGTGGCTTGTAAATTACTGCCAAATAATGCTGCTAAAATACCTAGAACAGTATAGGTTAGTGCTGAGGCGGTCACATAACAAAGCGATAAAAGAAATGCTTTGCGTGTTGTTATCTGTTTTCCTTGTCCAACAATAATACCTGACAGAATTGGAATCATCGGAAAGATGCAAGGTGTGAAGGAGAGTAGCAGGCCAAACCCTAGAAAGCTGAGCAGAGTCAGCCACAGGGTATCTTGATGTAAGGCATTAACTATTTGATCCTGTTCGGAGAGTGGGGCTTGTTGAGCAGGGTTGATTATTATGCCGCTGGCAAGCACTTGTGTTGCAGCTGGTAGCGCCAATTCTATGGTTTTTTGTATTGGCGGATAACATACGCCGCGTGAAGCGCAGCCTTGATATTTAACCAGCAAAGTCAGATTTTCTGGGCCATCGTTGGAACGTAACAAAGGCACTTCAAAGCCTGTTTCCTTATAAAAAATTTCAACTGGACCAAAAGCTTCATCATGTTCAGGGATGCCATGGGGGATTTGATAATTCCCTAGCTGAATATCGTCAGGATTAATAACCTCAATCTGAAACTTTTCCCGATAAAGATAATAGCCATCGGCAATAATCCAGTTAAGTTTTACTATATTGCCGTCTTTGGCGGTGGCAAAAAACTGGAAGGCTTGGTCGGGAGGTAATAAATCGTCTTCAAAAGCGCTTAAGCCGACTCCGGATTGTGACTTCAATAATTGTTGAACGGGATCGTTTTTTGGAGTGCTTTTGGGTACTTTTGAAGTGTTTGTATTGGGTAAAGTGACGGTTAAAACAGTTTTTTGCGGTGGATAGCAAATCCCCAGATCGGCGCAGCCCTGATGTTTTACAAGTAGCTGAAAAGAGTCGGGATGATTGTTTTTAATAATTGGAACTGGAATTTTTACGGTGTGCCGATAGGTGACAACTTCCCCAAAAAATTCATCATGTTTGGTTTTTCCAGGCGGTAAAATGACTTTGCCGAGTTCAATTCCGGGTGTATTCGAGATAAAGTCCATTTTGTCTCGGTACAGATAATAGTCGTCTGCAATGTCAAAAGTAACAATGATTTCCTGGTCTGAAATTGCTTTTGCTGAAATTTTAAATGCTTGCTCAGGGTGAAGCAGATCCTCAGGATTGATGGCCTGACTGGAAAAAGAGAGAATTGAAAGGCAAAGAAAAAAAATTATTTTGTAGAAACGCATGAATTGATCCATTGCAAATATTCAGGAAGTCCTCGGTCGATAGAGACCGCAATTATTTCGGGAAGTTCATAGGGGTGGAGATTTTGAATGGTGCTTTCGACACTCTGGTAGTGCCTTTTTTCAGTCTTGGCCATGAGCAGACATTCGCTTGCTGTTTCAATTTCGCCTTGCCAGTGATAAACACTGGTCAAGCCAGGCAGGATATTGACACAGGCAGCCAGTTTTTCATTTACCAGTTGACGGGCGATTTTTTCAGCAGTCGGGTGATCAGGGCAGGTGCTTAAGATGAGTAAATATTCCATCAGAAATTTTTTTCTTGGGCAAAACTATTTTTAAGGATGGTAGTAGTAATTCAGTTCTCAAACCCTTATATTGTAACAAATACAATTTATTATTCGGACTGGTTATGAATCCCTTGCAAGTTATTTTTTTATTATTCCTGATAATTCCCTTTATCGAGATTTATTTACTGTTAAAAATTGGAGCCATTGTTGGCGTTTTCCCCACTATTTTTTTGGTGGTTTTTACCGCAGTTTTGGGTGCCTGGTTATTGCGTCAGCAAGGCTTAGCAACCTGGTTAAGATTGCAGGAAAGTTTGGCTAAAGGAACCATACCTGCTTTTGAAATGATAGAAGGACCTATTTTACTGGTAGGTGGGGCTTTGTTGTTAACCCCGGGCTTTTTTACCGATATTCTGGGGTTTCTCTGTTTAATACCGGCGACTCGAAAAAAGCTGGCTAACTATATTATTGCCAAAGGTATCATCACAACGACTGGAGCGGCGCCGGGACAACAAGCACCAAAATCTGGGCCATCCAATGTCATTGAAGGGGAATATAAAAAAGAGGACTGAATTTTATGATTAAGCAATTTCTTCAAGTTTAGCTACAAACTGATAATCAGTTTGTAGGCAATAATCCAGCCATTTACCTAAAAAATAATTAAGTGACCATTTGTAATCCATGATTTTTTTGCTTTGGCTGGCATCGGCAACCGCTTTAAAAACATCAATTCTACTGTGATCGCGTAAAACTTCGGCTAACTTGGCATCGTTATAAAGACGGATTTTTACCGCGGGTTCAAATAACTCTTTTGGTGCATCAGGAAAGCAATGTGTGAGTTGCATTGTTAAGGTATAAGGAGTCCGCTCAATAATTTTCAGGTGTAATGAGGGTTTATTAGAGTATTGCCCAATTGCACCCGTATGAAAATTGTATAGATTAGGGATCAGACGCAGCAATTTTTGGTAATTAGTTTCGCATATTTTTTCCAGACAAAAAGATTTGTTGACTGGATTTACTTCGCCCATTAGCTTGTCTCTATTTCCCGGTAACAGGCATTGGCGCTGGCAGTTTCCCACAAAGCTACCTGTTCAACCTGAAATCCTGCATTTTTTATATGCTGAAAAATCATTTTAGCCAGGACTTCCGCGGTTGGGTGTTCGTCCAACGCCAGAAATCGTTCATTTTGCTGTTCTAATAACGGGACGATCGGGTCATCTTTATGCAACAAAAAATTATGATCCAACTCTTTATTAATGTACTGTTCAGCACTGGATTTGATCTCGGAAAAATCACAGACCATCGCTTGCTCATTCAGTTGTTCGGCTTTTATAGTAATTGAGGCTTTGACGCTATGGCCGTGAAGATTACGACATTTTCCGGGATGATTCATCAATCTGTGACCATAGCAAAAATAAACCTCTTTGGTGATGGTGTACATGATTATTCAGTTTCAATCAGGAGTTTTTAATGCTGGTGATCTGAGCACCAATCTCGTATTGGCCGGAATCAAGCCTGGTATTTCTGACGACCTCAATTAGCGCAGTCATCGGGGGGGTAATAGAACTTTCTGGTATAACATTAACTTCCATACTGATTCCAGGCTCAAATCCCTGGTCGGCTACAAATGATAAACCGGCACCACTCAATGAAGTGCAGCGTCCTTTAAACATTTGATCAGAATCCGTTAATTTGTAATTGATGTCACACTCCACTGCCATCCGAATAAATTTACGTTTCTCATCGTATTCCAACATGCAAATCTCCTGTTTAAGGTGAATACTGCCATTATAGTCAATTTTGTAAGGTCGGTAGAGTGTACAATAAATTGCAAAGCGTTGTTTCAGGAAATGATGGCAATCATCGGTGGCAGAAATTGATATAATTATGGCGTAACTATTCAGCATATTTATAGAATCAATATCAGTGACTTATTCCAGAAGACGCCGTGAATACTTCCCTGTAGGCTTGCTTGTGTCATCCATGACACATACACTTCTTCCATAAATCACTGATATTGAGTAATCCTAGCTAAATTTAATATGCTGAATAGTTACATTATGACATCAATTAAAACATATCAAGATGGCCGAATTTTCTACAATCAAGCGCGATCGTTCAGTTGAATCGTTAAGAGTTCCCCCTTATTCCATTCAGGCAGAGCAGTCTGTATTGGGTGGTTTAATGCTGGACAATGAAACCTGGGATCAAGTTGCAGACCGGGTTTCTGAAGTGGATTTTTATCGCAAGGAACATCGCTTGATTTTTGCAGCTATTGCTGAATTATCCGAGAAACAGATTCCGTTCGATGTTGTTACCTTATCAGAAGAGCTGGAAAAAAAAGCCAATTTGCAAGATGTCGGCGGTTTGGCCTATCTGGGAACTTTAGCTAAAGATACTCCCAGTGCTGCAAATATCAAAGCCTATGCTGATATCGTACGGGATCGGTCGGTTTTACGGCAATTGATTCATGTCGGTACTGAAATTTCAGATTCAGCATTTAATACCGAGGGCAGGGAAACGACTGAATTACTGGAAAATGCTGAACGCCAGGTTTTTGAAATTGCAGAGCAAAAACAGCGGGGTGAGGGCGGTTTTAATTCGATAAAATCGCTGTTGGCTCACGCTGTTGATAAAATTGAAACGCTGTTTGAACGGGAAGGTTCAATCACAGGTGCGGCAACAGGATTTACTGATTTTGATGAAATGACATCGGGTTTGCAGGCTGGTGATCTGATTATCGTTGCGGGGCGGCCTTCAATGGGAAAAACCACGATTGCCATGAATATGGCCGAGAATATTGCCATCAAAGGTGATAAACCGGTTGCCGTATTCAGTATGGAAATGCCGGGTGATGCGTTGGCGATGCGGATGATGTCTTCATTAGGCCGAATTGATCAGCATAAAGTTCGTACTGGCAAATTAGATGATGATGAATGGCCGCGTTTGACATCTGCTATTAATATTCTTGCTGAAACCAAATTGTTCATTGATGATACGCCTGCCTTGACACCGACAGAGGTTCGTTCCAGAGCGCGTCGTCTGGTTCGTGAACATGGTCAGTTGGGATTGATTGTGCTGGATTATTTGCAGCTGATGCAATCACCTTCCAGTGGTGAAAATCGGGTTCAGCAAATTTCTGATATTTCCCGGGGTTTAAAAGCTTTGGCAAAAGAATTAAACGTGCCGGTAGTGGCTTTGTCACAGCTTAACCGGAATCTGGAGCAGCGGCCTAACAAGCGCCCGGTTATGTCAGATCTGCGGGAATCTGGCAGTATCGAACAGGATGCGGATGTGATTGCATTTGTTTACCGTGATGAGGTTTATAACGAAGACAGTCCTGACAAAGGTATTGCGGAAATTATTATCGGCAAACAAAGGAATGGACCAATTGGGACAGTCAGATTGACATTCTTGGGGCAATTTACCCGCTTCGAAAATTTTGTTCCTGATCCTTACGCAGACGAGGGTTATTGATGAATCCAGCTGCCTACGCAGAACTGGATCTTGAAGCTTTACAACACAATCTGGAAATCGTTCGTCGTAAAGCCCCAAATGCCAAGGTCATGGCGGTCATTAAAGCCAATGCCTATGGTCATGGATTGCCGCGGGTGGCAGCAGCTTTGCAAGATATTGAAGCTATTGCTGTAGCAAGGGTTGATGAGGCGATTCGCTTACGAAACAATGGTTTTGCAAAAAGGATTGTGGTTCTGGAAGGATTCAGTTGTTTAGACGAATTGCAAGACATTCTGGAATTTCATCTTGAATCGGTCATTCATGCAGAGCATCAATTAGCTTTAATAAAAGAAGTCAGAACGGATAAGTCATTTGCTGTCTGGTTGAAACTGGATACCGGCATGAACCGGTTGGGATTTAACAAAGAAGGATTTGATTTAGCTTACGGCCAATTACTTGAAAGCCATATTATTGAAAAACCAGTCAGGTTAATGACTCATCTTGCCAATGCAGACGATATTCAGAATCCCTCAACTTTGCAGCAAATTGATGAGTTTAAACAGGCGGTAGAGTCTTTTTCTGGGGAACTAAGTATTGCTAATTCTGCCGGTATTTTGGCCTGGCCGGATGCTATTACGGATTGGGTTAGGCCAGGGCTAATGTTATTTGGCGTTTCTCCTTTTCCTGAAGAAACTGCTGATAATTTTGAACTTCGCCCAGTGATGAGTCTACATTCCAGAATTATTGCAACCAAACAGTTAAATGTAGGTGATGCCGTTGGTTATGGCAGTCAATGGCGCTGTCAAAAATCCACTAAACTGGGGGTGATTGCAATTGGTTATGGAGACGGTTATCCGCGTCATACCCGTCCTGAAACGCCAGTTTTGGTTAATGGTGTTCGAGTACCACTGGTGGGCCGGGTTTCCATGGATATGATTACTGTTGATCTTGATAATTGTCCTGAGGCCAAACCAGGTGATCCGGTGCTTTTATGGGGACAAGGTTTGCCGGTTGAAGAAATAGCTGCTTGCGCTGAAACTATTCCATATACCCTATTATGTGGAATCACTCAGCGAGTACAAATTATCGAAAAATAATCATGGCAAAGAAAGCTAAAATAGGTTTTGTTTGTACCGAATGTGGCGCTGATTTTCCTCGCTGGGCGGGGCAGTGCGGCAGTTGTGGCGAATGGAATACCGTGAAAGAAGTCCGTTTGGGCAGCAGTCAAACAGCATCTGGTAACCGCCACTCAGGTTACGCAGGAAGTCGCTCGGAAGTACAGTTATTAGCCGAGGTGGATTTAGCAAAAGCAGAAAGAATATCAACAGGAATCGGCGAATTTGACCGGGTATTAGGTGGAGGGATTGTGTTCGGTAGTGTAGTTTTGATTGGCGGAGCACCAGGTGCAGGGAAAAGTACTATTTTGCTGCAGGCTATAGCCCGAATTGCGCAGCGTAATGAAGCGGTTTTATATGTTTCAGGGGAGGAATCCCTGCAACAAATAGCTGAACGGGCGCATCGTTTAGGTTTGCCTGTTCAAAATATCAAAATGCTTGCCGAAACATCAGTACAAAGGATTTGTGATGTGTTAAATCAGGAGCACCCAAAGGTTTTGGTGATTGACTCGATACAGGTCATGCATCATCAAGACACTGAATCCGCGCCGGGTTCTGTTTCCCAGGTTAGAGAATCAGCGAGTTATCTGACTCAATATGCAAAGCGGCATGGCGTGTCGATTTTTCTGGTAGGCCATGTCACCAAAGACCAGTCGTTAGCTGGTCCCATGACGTTGAGTCATATTGTCGATACTCAGGTGATTCTTTCCGCGACAGATGATTCCAGATTTAGAGTATTACGCGCTGATAAAAACCGTTTCGGCAGCGTGGGAGAGCTGGGCTTTTTTGCGATGGAAAGCACAGGATTAAAAGAGGTGAAAAACCCTTCAGCAATGTTTTTGTCCCGTTCGGAAAAACCGTCATCAGGCAGCGTTGTAACCGTTTTATGGGAAGGAACCCGGCCTTTACTGGTAGAGATTCAGGCATTGGTAACGGAATGCCAATATGGTAATCCTCGGCGCCTGGCAGTTGGCTTTGACCAGAATCGTTTGGCAATGCTGCTTGCCGTACTTTCGCGTCATGGTGGTATTTTTACTGCCAATGATGAGATTTATGCTAATGTCGTCGGGGGAATCAAAGTCACAGAAACCAGCTCTGATCTGGCCATTGTCGCAGGGATTGTCTCCAGCCTGAAAGACAAGGTTATTGCTTATGATTCATTTTATTTTGGCGAAATCGGTCTAAATGGTGAAATCAGGCCAGTTGCCAATGGTTTCGCAAGATTAAACGATGCTGCCAAGCATGGATTTAAAAAAGCCATTATTCCCAAAGCCAATGCACCGAAAAAATCGATTCCTGGGTTGACAGTTTTTCCGGTTACTAATTTGGCAGAAGCTTTGGGGGTTATGGATGAGAGTTAGCCTTTGTAGATATACTTCGCGCGGCCACGACTGCAGATTTCTAACGACTGAGTTTTTGCCGATAGCTGCGTTACTAAAACAGTTGCGTAGCTTGCTATGCGCCTGTTTTAGTGCCTTGCTCTCGACAAAAATCAGTATGCTATAAATTCCGCATCCGTGGCCGCGCGAAGTATATTCCGAATTTATTCTAGAATAACGGCATGAATTCAATATTTATGCATCAGTTATTAAAAGGTCTCTGGCTACGCAAATTGCTCAATTTGTCGTGTGGTCTTGATTTGATGTGTAAATAATCCACTTTATCCAAGCAGCCACGACGAATCTTGTCCTGGCTGCCAAGGATTTATCAAACAAGATTCGTTGTTTTTAACAGGAGAATCTTGTGCAACAACCCCAATCCCCAATTATTAGCAAAAGACAAATATTGATTGGTGCAGGTTTTGTATTGATTGCGGCGCTGGGCTTTTCAGCGAAAGCGGTAATTATCAAGCTGGCCTATCAATGTGATCAGACAGTTGATGCCATTACTTTGATGGCGTTACGGATGGTGATGGCCCTCCCAGCTTTTTTGTTGGTTGCAATTTGGCAGGGCAAGCAAAATCATGAAGATGTGCTCAGAGGCAAAGATTGGTTCGGGGTTCTGATTCTGGGTGCGGTGGGATATTACTGGTCAAGTTTACTTGATTTTACCGGCTTACTGTTTATTTCTGCTGGCTTGGAGCGTGTGATTCTATTTCTGTATCCGACCTTCGTTATCCTGTTTTCCGCAATAATTTTCAGACAGCCGATTTCACTACGAGTTTTGCTTGCCTTGTTGATCGGCTATTCGGGAATGTTAGTGGTATTTATTGAAAATATGCAAATGGACTCCGTGAATGTACTCAAAGGGTCAGTGCTGGTTTTTTCAAGTGCAATCAGTTTTGCCCTGTTTCTGATTGGCAGCGGGGTAATGATCAAACGCATGGGGTCTGCGCGATTTACTGCTTTGTCCATGTCGGTGGCATGTTTGGTAACTTTGGTTCATTTTGCGATCAGTCATGAATTGAATGTTCCAAGTTTTTCAGGAAAAATTTATGCTCTGGCGGGCTTAATGGCAGTTTTTTCAACTATTCTTCCTGCTTTTTTAATGAATGCCGGAATCAGACGGATTGGTTCGGGTACGGCTTCGATTATAAGTTCAACGGGGCCGGTCGGAACTTTATTTCTTTCCTGGTTTTTTCTACAGGAAACCATTACATGGGTGCAGATTGGCGGCACACTTTTGGTGCTAACAGGGGTTTATATCGCCAGTCAGGCAAGATCATAATTATATTGATTTTTAACGAAAATATTGTATTATTACATCGTAATAAACTTATTTTTTGTGTGGCTTTTGTTAGACTGCTTTTCTTTGCCCATTTTTCCTGATTGGTGATGGTTGATTATTTCAGGGAAGTGGTGTTGGGGTAACGCTGTTCATTATGAGCCATGATTTTTTTCCTTACTTCAAAAAGGATGATTTTAATGCAAAAACTTAACATTTCGGTAAGTCAATCGAAACGATTGCTTATGGTAATTGCCTTGTTACCTTTAACAATTAATGCCTCAGAAATTGATAAATCTATCGAAAATGCGCTGAAGTTTGGCCAGGAAGATGGTAAATACGGTCAGATCAAATTTAATCTGCGTTACCGTTATGAATATGCTGATACCAAAGGTACTGCACCACTTCCTGCGCATGCCAATACCTTTAGATTGCGGCTAGGTTATTTGACGCCTGAACTTTTTGGTTTCCAGGGTTTTGCAGAATATGAAACGCTGTATGCTGCACAGAATGACTACAATGGAATTACTAGTGGCGATAAGCGATATCATGTTATCGCAGATCCAGCAGATAGACATGATTTAAACCAGTTATGGATTACTTATAATGGAATTCCGGATACAGTCATCAAGGGTGGTCGACAACGTATAGTGTTAGATGACTCGCGTTTCATTGGTAATGTCGGGTGGCGGCAAATGGAGCAGACTTATGATGCTGTGATGGTCACCAATAAATCAATTCCGAATTTGACTATCATTGGCGGATATATCGGCCGGATAAAAAATATTGTTTCCCGTCTGGATAATATTGAAGCGCCGTTTGTTAATGTTAAATACAAATTTGGTGATCTTGGTACTGCAACAGGGTATGGCTATTGGCAAAAATTTGTTGATGACAAGTCAAATTTTGGCAAGTCAAACCGAACTTTTGGTATTGCGCTGAATGGCTCGCCAAAATTGAATGAAGACGTTAAGCTTCATTACACTGCTGAATACAGTTTTCAGGAGGATCATGGCAATAACCCGGTTAGGTATGAGGTACATCGTTATAATTTAATGGCAGGCGTGACTGCATTCGGCGTGACTGCTAAAGCCAATGTTGAAAGTCTCGGCAGTGATCGAAACAGAAAAGCGTTCATTACTCCGTTGGGAACCAATCACAAATTTCAGGGTTGGGCAGACCGTTTTCTAGTCACACCAGCCATTGGTCTGCGTGATATTAACTTTTCCCTGGGTGGCAAATTAATGGGCACCACACTAACTTTTGTTTACCATAATTTTCAGGATGATGGTGGAGATGTCGATTTTGGTAATGAATATGATTTTTATATCAAAAAGAAATTTGGCGAACATTACAAGGTAATGGCAAGTTACGCCTATTACGTTGGTGATGACAATGCACCTGGCGGTTTCAAAAATGATACCCAGAAAATTTGGGTTGGTGGCGGCATAGAATTTTAATTTTTTTGGTTTAGGTTTCTATGCCGAGAAGGGGCAATATTTTTGCCCCTTTTTTATTAAATCTGAATCCGTGACTTCTCTATGGATAATATGCCCAGTTATTTACCGGTTTGATAATTTGATTTTTTAATTCTAAATAAACTCATCAAAGCAACCGCCATTAACCATAAAGATGCTGGAAGCGGAACTGTGGTAATGGCCGGTAAGCCGGCAGCAATTGCCAGAGGAGAGGCAGGAATGGGAGGATCGCCAATTCTGAAACCACCCAAACTATATTCAATTTTAAACGGTGCTTTCACTGAATTTATTATTGAGCTTGAATAGGAGAATCCACTAAGTGAGGTATCAAGTGGGAGTTCATTTCCTGGCGAAGTACTCCAATGAAGTACACCAGCATTATTGCCTAAATTAAACAGGTCATTATTATTTTCAATAGAAAAGGACCAACCGTTCGGTGAGCTTATGTTGGTTATTCCTGCGTCAGGAAAATAGGGTACATAAAAGTTGTTTGTTTTATTAGAATCAGGAATAGGTATACCTCCAATTGTATCCGAACAAAATCCAAAGCAACTAGTTTTTATTTCATAGTTATATTCAGTTGTACTTGCGTTGATATCCTCGGCTGTTACATTGAAACTAACAAATGCGTGAGCTGTATTGATTGAAAACAATACAGTTGTGATTACTGATGTAAATATACAAAGTTTTTTCATGAATAGGTATTCCTACGCTCTTATTAATAATAACAGATTGATATTATAGCGTATTTTCTGATCATAATGATCCATTATGAGTGTCAAGAAAAATATTTGAGGATTCAGGGTTAAATTACCAGAGTAATTCTGAACGATAAGTCACGTAACACCGAAGTGTCATTCGTAAAAAATAAAGCTTGTATCGTCACCTTGAAAACTATTGGAGTGTAGAACACGACATTATTTCTCACTTTAGATATGTGAAATTTCACGGCTTGCTGGGGTTGGCTAAATCAGCCATAATCGTAGCGAGAGTTGCTTTTTCTTTTTTATCATAGGAGATTTCAATGTCAATAAATAATAAAACCGGAATTGGAGGGGCATTCGTTTTAGGTTTGTTTGTTTTCCTGGGATTGACTTCTTTGGGCTATCTCCTAGGTCATTCTGCCATAAAATTTAAGGAATATGAGAGAACAGTAACGGTTAAAGGACTTTCTGAAAGGGAGTTTTTAGCGGATATCGTGATTTGGCCCATTCAGTTTAACGTGGCAGCAAATGACCTTGAAGTACTATATAATTTAATTGATTCCAACACTAAAAAAATACAAACTTTTCTTGAAGAAAAAGGAATCAGTAAAGAAGAAATAAGCTATACACCCCCCTCCATAACCGATAAGCTCGCACAACAATACGCAAATCAGGCCAAAGCTGAGTTTCGTTATACTGCTTTCCAGGTTGTTACCGTTTATTCCAAAAATATCAAGACTGTCAGGAATGTGATGGGAAAGCTGTCAGAATTGGGAAAAAAAGGCATTGTTATAACGGGCGGTAATTACGAAACGCAAACAGAATACTTGTTTACCCGCCTCAATGAAGTAAAGCCAGAAATGATAGAAGAGGCGACAAGGAAGGCGAGAGAAGTAGCAATCAAATTTGCCACTGATTCGAATAGTCAATTAGGTAAAATCAAAAAAGCATCACAAGGCCAATTCAGTATCAATGTGCGTGATAAAAATAATCCCCATATCAAGAAAGTAAGGGTTGTTTCTACTGTGGTGTACTATTTGTCAGATTAGAAAAAGCGTTATAAAGTGCTCCAGTTGAATATTTTTTTTGCGAGCTTACACAGAACTTTTAATTGATATATGAACATACGTTTTTTCGACATATAAATGACTTCTTGGTGGAAAACAAACATCCTTGCCTCAGATTAATCGTTTCAGAGTTGTTCATGATTACAACAAAACTTTTCAAGTGAATTTTTCCACACATTTGCTATTGAATTCTTAACATCATTCCTCGCTTGAATAGCGTAAATTTTCATTAGCCTTGATAAAAAGGCTGATAATTTCCGAACAAGTTTGAGGAGAATTATGATGAAAATAAGATATTTATTGATGATTTTGTGTTTGAGTTCAGTTGGCCCTTTTGTATTCGGTTCTGGCTCGGCGATGGCAATCTGTATTTTTCCTGAAGAACCAGGTTCTTGGGTAAATGTTGATGCCAATACCAACGCAATTACAAAAGTTAAAGTCCGTTTTCAGTGTCAGGACTTGGTTATTAATGGGGAACTATATCCACCTGGCTTTCCTTACTATGTCCATTTGTTTGGTAAATGCCATCCAACAGATTGTGATTGGGGTGAAGTTGGAGCAAACCGTTTATCAAATGGCTGGATCTACACCACAATTAATCAGGGTTTTGCAAAACGGTTTGTTTGGGTAAAAGCCTATCCTGGAGCAAATATTTTTACTGATCGGCTCAGGGTTTATATCTGGACTGATTTTGTTGATCCAAATCGTAAAGATTACGCGATGAATGAATGGTTCAGGAGGCAGATATTATTCCCAACATTTCCTCTTTTAATTAATTCACTTGGGTAAATTTGTAATTGTAGAATCTGATTTCCCATATTGGTATATGGCAGAAGATACTTGAGCCACAATTATACTTCGCGCGGTCACGGATGCGGAATTTATAGCGCACTGATTTTTGTCGAGAGCAAGGCACTAAAACAGGCGCATAGCAAGCTACGCAACTATTTTAGCAACGCAGCTATCGGCGTCGTTAGAAATCCGTAGTCGTGACCGCGCGAAGTATAATTGTGGCTAAGTTCTTCCTACTAAAGCGAAAGTGGTTGTTTCATGTGCATTCCTAACTTAAAAAAGAGGAGAAAACAGTGAAGTATCGTGGTTTCATTATTTCATTAATCATTGTTGTATCGATATTTGGTTTCATCCTGTTTGAGTTTTTTATTGATGATAATGGTTTTTTTTATCATCAAAGACATGGTTCAGTTGTTTATTCACAGAAGCAATTAACAAAATTAGAAAAAAGGATCACTCGGCTCAGTAACGACCTGAATCAGCAGCAATTGGCCTATCGTTCACTACAATCCGAGGTTTCCCGGTTGAAAACCTTACAGAAAATGAATGTCAGCTATCAGACCAAAACGGACTCAGGAGCATCAGCAGCGCAATTCAAGCAAGATCAAGCAACGCCGCTAGTCGACAAAAATGACATACGGGAAATGGTGTTAAGTGTTTTAGAAGAAACCATAGCCCAACAAACTGAAATTTTGAAAAAGCAACAGTCTGAACAAGAGGAATTGAAAAAGGTAGCCTTTGCAGATCCTGCGCAAGTCCAACAGTTCGGTATTCAGAAAATTGCTGAAAAACTTCAGCTATCGGAGCAGCAAAAGCTTTCTTATCAACGCCTTATTGAAGCTTATAGCAAGCTTCATCAGGAATCTAACCAGCAAATAGCAATGGATTTTGTTGGGGAAAATCCCGAAGATATTCAGGCACAAATCACAGAAAAATTAGCCCAGGAAGAGGATTTAACTCAGCAATTGGAGGAAGATTTTTTATCTGTCCTGAATGCCGACCAAGAGAAGCGTTATCGAGAACTTCCTGAAAACGAAAGAAAAATTCTAGGCAATCGGCTTTTTGTCCAATCAGACTTTTGAATTTAACGAGAAAGTTGATTTTTGGGTGAAATCTGAGTGAGGTATGGATACCCTTGGAAGCTGGCAGGTTAAGCATGTGCCTGAAGCCAAAACTCCGGTACAATTTAACCATGTCAAAATACAAAACTGCACCTGTACCAAGCAAGGGTTTGCCTGCGGGGATTCCCTATATTGTTGCGAATGAAGCCGCTGAACGCTTTAGCTACTACGGAATGCGGGCAATACTTGTAGTTTTTATGACCCAGTATTTGATGAATAGTAGCGGACAACTGGATGTCATGTCAGAAAATGAGGCGCAAGGCTATTTTCATCTGTTTGTATCAGCCGTTTACTTTATGCCCATTTTTGGCGCGTTACTTGCCGATGGCCTGCTTGGAAAATATCGTACTATTATTTTATTATCACTGGTTTATTGCCTGGGGCATTTTGCCCTGGCCCTTGATGATACACGGCTGGGCTTGTTGCTAGGGCAAGGTTTGATTGCCATTGGCGCAGGCGGAATCAAGCCCTGCGTTTCTTCTCATGTTGGCGATCAATTTAGTGTTTCCAACAAACATCTAATCAGCAGAGTGTTTGGCTGGTTTTACTTTTCCATTAATCTTGGCGCTTTTGCTGCCATGCTGATCATACCCTGGCTGCTTGAAAAATATGGATCTTCCGTTGCTTTTGCAGTGCCGGGAGTATTAATGTTATTAGCGACCATTGCCTTTTGGTCTGGGCGTTACCGTTTTGTTCATATTCCGCCTTCAGGGAAAAATTTTGTAAATGAGATTTTCAGCAAGCTAGGGCTAAAAACATTAGGTAAACTGGCTTCCATTTATGTTTTTATTGCCATGTTTTGGGCATTATTTGAGCAGACTGGCTCATCATGGGTTTTACAGGCACAGAAAATGGATAGAAACCTGTTTGGCTATGAAATCTTGCCATCCCAGATTCAGGCTGCCAATCCATTGTTGATTATGCTATTGGTCCCCGTGTTTTCCTATATTGTCTATCCATTTCTGGAAAATTTTTTTCGATTAACCGCTTTAAAAAAAATGGCAATTGGACTGTTTCTTACTGCTGTCGCTTTTGCCGTCCCAGCTTGGTTGCAAATGCAACTGGATCAAGGGTTGAAGCCTCATATTAGCTGGCAGTTAGTTGCTTATGTACTGTTAACTTCAGCGGAAGTAATGGTATCAATTACCTGTCTGGAGTTTTCCTATACCCAGGCGCCAAAATCCATGAAATCATTCATTATGGCTTTTTATTTTATGTCGGTTGCCGTAGGAAATTTGTTTACCAGTGCCGTCAATTTTTTCATCGAAAATCCTGATGGCAGCAGTAAATTGGCTGGAGCCAGTTATTTCTGGTTTTTTACCGGATTAATGTTAATTACAGCGATATTATTTTTGCTGGCTATTCGTCATTATCAGGAAAAAACCTATCTGCAGGATGAAAAACCCTTATAACACTCTATACTTCTGTTATTACAAGAATTTTTAGAGGTTGCTATGAAATTGATAGTGCTAATTTGTGGTTTTTTGCTGACTGGATTTGTGCAAGCTGGTATTTATAAATGTGTTAATAGTGAAGGAAAAAAGAGTTATCAAAATTCTCCCTGTCAGAGTAATAGCAATGCTGCTGAATTGAATTTAGCCACAGGAGGTTCGGTTGCGATGGATGAGAAGAAACAAAAAGAGCTGTTGTTGAAGCAGCGACAAGCTGAAGAACAGGCCCGACTGGAGGAAGAAAAACACAAACTGCAGCAATTAAAGCAACAGCGGATAGCCGCGACCGAAGCTGAGAACAAAAAAAATCTGGAAATCATCAAAAATAATCCTGGCAAATTTACCGCGTTTGCAATCCCACCTTATACCCTTGAAGACCACCCACCCTTAGTCGATGATTTTATTGAGCGATTACCCGAAATACAGAAATTTCGTAGATTAGCAGCAAAAAAAGCATTATTCTCAGGAAAATGTGATCGCGTGGAAGCCTCGGAACTGAATCTCAAAAGTACTAAAAAAAGTCTGGTTTTTTTGGTTGAATGCAGTAATACACAGCGAATGTATTTTAATGAATCAGAATTGAGTGATATTTGATTGTTTGATCTTAAGCTTTCAGAGCTGTAACTTAAGCCATTTTGACAATATAGAAAAATCAAGATGGCGAAAACAATTCTAATCACGGGATGTTCTACTGGAATCGGCTATACAACTTGCTTACAACTCAAAAAACGTGGGCATCGGGTTATTGCTTCTGCCAGAAAGCAAACAGATGTTGAGCGATTAATAGCTGAAGATTTTGAAGCAGTGCAGCTGGATTTGTCGGACAGCTCAAGTATTCAACAAGCCGTTGAGAGTGTTTCGGCAATCACAGAAGGAAAAATTGATGCATTGTTTAATAATGGCGCTTTTGGTCAGCCGGGCGCCGTTGAAGATTTAAGCCGAAAAACCTTGCGCTTCCAGTTTGAAACAAATTTATTTGGCACTCATGAGTTAACCAATCTGATTATTCCTTTGATGCGCAAGCGAGGGCATGGGCGAATTATTTATAACAGTTCGGTTTTGGGTTTTGTAGCAATGAAATATCGGGGTGCCTATAACGCCAGCAAATTTGCCCTGGAAGGCTTGGCCGATACGCTTCGTTTGGAGTTGCATGGTAGCGGCATTGAGATTGCAATTATTGAACCAGGACCAATCACCAGTCAATTTCGGAAAAATGCCTTTGCGCTATATAAAAAAAATATCGACAAGCAGCACAGTGTCCATAAGCAAGCCTATCAAGCAATGGAAGAGCGACTGGAGAAGGAAGGCCCTGCGGTTCCATTTACTTTACCGGCAGAAGCGGTCGCCGAAAAGGTTGTTCATGCCCTGGAGTCTTCACGACCAAAGATTCGTTACTATGTCACAGTCCCTACCTATTTGTTTGCTTTCTTTAAACGAATTTTTCCAGATAGATTGCTGGATTGGATTTTAATGAAGGTATAAACAAAAAAAATGCGGCCATACAGGCCGCATTAGAAGAGGAAGGATATTGCTAAACTCTTTGCTTTGAGCACATTTCAAGAGTTGCAGATATATTAATGCTTTTTCAGGCTATTGAAAATGTGGCATATTGTCGCGCGACAGATTGTCGCACCTTGAGGTATTACGGGGAGCTATTGGAAGAGAGTTAAGCCAAAATTTATTCTTTTGGTTTTTTAAAAAACTTTCCTAAAATAACCAGGTTTTTTCAGGTTTCGAATTGTGTTTAATAATGAAGTAGCGAATGCACTTCGTATTTTTCCAGTTGTTTTCTACCTTTTAAGAAGTCCAATTCAACAACAAAAGCGCAGGCGGCAACACTGGCGCCAAGTTGTTCAACCAATTCACAGCTGGCTTTGGCGGTGCCGCCAGTGGCCAGCAAATCGTCAATAATGAGTACGCGATCATTTTTATCAAAAGCATCAATATGGGCTTCTAATGAGGCCGAGCCATATTCCAGATCGTATGATACGGTTTGTACGTCATAGGGAAGCTTTCCTGGTTTTCTAAGAGGAATAAACCCAACGCCGAGTTCCAGAGCCACCAATGAACCAAAGATAAAACCTCTTGCTTCCATTCCAGCAACCGCAGTTATTTCACGACCAAGAAAAGGTTGCAATAATAAATGTGTAGCCAGACGTAGCGTTGCAGGATCTTTAACTAGAGGCGTGATATCCTTGAAAACAATGCCTGGTTTAGGAAAATCTGGAATATCACGGATTTTGGCTTTTAATCGGTTCATCCACATGCCTTTTCAATGCTATTGTGGATTCCATTCTTATCCAGCCCACACAATTCAAGTAACTCCTCCCTTGTTCCTTGCTCAATAAACTGATCAGGCAAGCCTAAATTCAATACCGGCATAAGGATTTGCTGCTTCTGCAAAAAACTGTTAACCGCATCGCCAGCGCCGCCAGCCAGCACATTTTCCTCAACGGTAACAATGACATCGTGGGTTTTTGCCATGTCCAGAATCAGTGCTTCATCTATGGGTTTGACAAAGCGCATGTTGACGACGGTGGCGCCCAGTTGTTTTCCCGCTTCCAGCGCAGGCGGCACCATGGTTCCCCAAGCCAGAATGGCAATACGGCTGCCTTGATGCTTGATTTCTGCTTTGCCGACCGGTAATGCTTCCATATTTTCATCGACTGGAACGCCCGGACCTTTGCCGCGAGGGTAACGGACCGAAGCGGGGCCATTATGCTGAAAACCGGTATATAGCATTTGCCGGCATTCATTTTCATCCGCTGGCGCCATCACCAGCATGTTTGGCACACAGCGCAGATAACTGTAATCAAAGACACCGGCATGAGTCGGGCCATCAGGGCCAACCAGGCCAGCCCGATCAATGGCAAACAGAACCGGCAGATTTTGCAATGCGACATCGTGAATCAACTGATCATAGGCGCGCTGTAAAAAGGTCGAATAAATCGCCACCACCGGCTTGATGCCTTCACAGGCCTGGCCGGCAGCCAGGGTGACGGCATGTTGCTCAGCAATCGCGACATCATAATAACGATCCGGAAATTGTTCGGAAAAAGCCACCAGCCCGGAACCTTCCCGCATTGCCGGGGTGATGCCGGTCAGCCGTTGATCCCGTTTCGCCATATCACAGAGCCATTGGCCAAAAACCTGGGTGTAGGTGGGATGCGGCGAGGGTGCTGATTTTGGCAGGGAATCCTTGTTCGGATCAAAAGGACCAACGCCGTGATAGGCGAGGGGATCTTTCTCGGCCGGCGCATAGCCTTTGCCTTTTTTGGTGACGATATGCAAAAATCTCGGGCCAGAGATATGCTTCAGGTTTTCCAGTGTCGAAGTCAGCATGTCGATGTCATGACCATCAATCGGGCCGATATAATTAAAACCCAGCTCCTCAAACAAGGTGCCGGGTACCACCATGCCTTTGACATGCTCTTCGGTTTTCTTGGCCAGTTCCCAAACACTGGGCATCTGGCTGAACACCTTTTTGCTTTCTTCACGAATCGAAGAATAAAATTGGCTGGATAAAATCTTAACCAGATAATTATTCAAGGCGCCAACATTGGGTGAAATTGACATATCATTATCGTTCAAAATCACCAGAAAATTAGCATCCAGAGCTCCGGCATGATTCAAGGCCTCAAATGCCATGCCGCCGGTAATACCGCCATCGCCGATAATAGCAATACTATGACGATCCTCGCCTTTTAATTGGGAGGCCAGTGTCATCCCCAGCGCTGCGCTGATGGAAGTGCTGGAATGGCCCACGCCAAAGGCATCATATTCACTTTCATCACGGGTTGGAAAAGCCGAAACGCCATCCTTTTGGCGGATGGTGGTCATGCGGCTCTTGCGGCCGGTCAGGATTTTATGGGGATAAGCCTGATGGCCAACATCCCAGACCAGATTGTCATACGGTGTGTTGTAAACATAATGCAGAGCAACCGTGAGTTCCACCGTGCCCAGACCTGCAGAAAAATGCCCGCCTGACTGGCTCACCGTATGGGTCAGGAAATTCCGAAGCTCCTTGGCCAGTGGCTCAAGTTGGGATTTCTTGAGCCGGCGAAGATCGGCCGGGGTGTTGATTT
>JALSJK010000141.1 GCA_026989395.1 Methylomonas sp. | reverse complement strand
CAACTTTGTATAAATGCGTTGCCATTGGAATGCCATATCTATTTTTATTAATTGATATTCTCTCCTGGTGGCTGACCAAAATAAGTCCAATGTTTGCATGGCTAGTAATCTTTGCCGGAATGGGTATGGGCGTGTCTTTTATTTCTATGTGGGTTATTTCGTTATTTGAAATGTGGGTTTTTAAGACGGTTTTCCTTAACAAACAAGGAGAAAGATATCAACAATGGAGCATTTATGCGGCATCCAAGCTAAAAACTGTAGGACTAGATGATATTAACTCAATTATAAAAATACTAGGCAAACACATAACAACAATATCAGAACTTGCTTGGAAATTTTGGATGACACAAATTTGGCCACTATTCAAAAAACAACTTTCTAAAATAAAATCTGAAAAAAATAAATTGGACTCAGGCGAGTAATATTTTTCAAAATCACCTGGATTGAAAAAGTTGTTGCTTTGTTAATTGACTCTTTCAATCCAGTGTCCGAAATATGTTAACAATATATTTATAAATTATTGCAGTTGGCATAGTAAGTAACAGTCGCAGGCCAATCAGAAAACATTCCTTTGATTCCAACTTGTTTTGCCAACACATCAAGTACTGTCAACATGTCACCATCATTATTGATGACATCAGTTGTTGTCTGGTAATACCAGCCGCCTTTATTTTTTAAAAGCCCTGATCTTTCCAGTGTCCAGGTAATAATTTCCAGCCCTGCACCCTTTGCTCTTTTGGCATAAAGTGAAGATTCTATTTCCCCTTTTTCATTGACCTTTAACAGCATCCACATTGGTGGCGCAATAATTTTTACACCATCAGCAACTAATTCTTCCATACTGGGATTCCATGTACTTGGGTCAGTATGATCGAATGTTGGATCGTCATAACGACCATCCAAATATACCGCCTGGTTACCAAAACGAGGTTCAGTATCCAACCAATATTGTATATCCTCTAAATTAAACGATTGTGGAAAAATTCTTCTAGGGTTAACTCCCATTTCTTTGTATTCATCAATCATTTGTTGCGCATAATCCTGCTGTGTGTAATCACCTTCATAAGGCATCTCAACACTAGGAGATTTTAATTCTGGTGTGAACTTAACGCCTAATTTTTTCAATAGTTTTATGCTTTCTTTATGAGTCATTAAAGTACCCCGGGCAGAATACAGATCTGTACGCCAGCTTGGAGTGCTGTTTATATATTCCGAAACTGTTGTTGCATTCTTGTTTCCTGCATCCATTTTACCTTTAAGAGTCTTAAACTCTTCTAACGTGATATCTGTGGTGCAACATTGTACGGATACTTTTTTTCCCGTTGCAGGATCAGCCGGTTGAAATGGTACGGAACATTTTTCAGCAAGAGGTGTTTCAAGAATATTGGTTGTGGTATGTAAGTCACATTGTGAATGTCGGCATACCAATTCTCTGTCTTTGGTAAATGTCACATCGCACTCAATAATCCCTGCACCCGTACGAGCAGCAGCCTCATAAGATTCTTTAGTATGTTCGGGAAATTGCAGTGCAGCCCCTCTATGACCAATTGAAAAATCAGTTCTGTAAAACGGCCCATCAGAACATTCCTTTAGCTGTTTTTTTAAACGGCTTTCCTCCATGTCGTTTACCAAATAAAAAGGTCTTGGCCCTAGCTGTACCTTTTGATTATGCTTTGGATGACCTTTTAGCGAACGATAGGCTTTTCGGAAAAAGTACTTTTCAGTTTTATGTGGATGTTTATTGTCTTTCTTTAAATCAATATCCTGTGTTTTATTATCAGCAAATAGCTGTGGAGTTTGAAACAAAATGCTAAACGCCATTAAGGCTATTTGCAAAATTCTATAGCTCATGGTTTTCTCCTGGAAATTGGACAATATGTGATCAACCTCTGCGGCTGGTGTTTAACATACCTCTAAACTATTTCAATTTGATGACAACTTGTTTTGAAATTTGTTTTTTTACTTTATTTTTTATCTACAAATGACTCTGCTCAATACCCTTACATGGAAAATCAGCCGTTCAAACACATAACACCCTTAGTTAAGATAATCTCTAAATGATTACCATTTACAGGACTCATTATGCCTGGTTACAAACTGTTACAAACTGTTACACATTAGAAATAACTAAACAGTTGATTTCCATTAAACTGAAGTCTATGTTGACTCAGTATGCTGTCCACTTGATGAAATCTTTGGCTAATTTCATTCTTTGGAATTTCTCCTGGTTAACAACACAAGAGCGTTGTCAATTAAATATACAATGCCAACCATAGTTTCAAATGATTATTAAGGAGCGATTTAATGAGAAGTAAATTTTATATATCCTTGTTTTTGTCTGTATTGATATTGTTTTCCCAATCTACGATAGCCGCAGCAAAAGGACATAGGCATGTGCGTGCGTTTTATGGAGACAAAGCAAGAAACAGAGTTGTCGTTATTGACGTCAAGAGAATGCGTTTATTAGATTCTGTTGCCACTAAAGGACTCACCCCATATCCAGTTGATAGAGCCGGTTATCTGGATAAGGTTTATGCAATAACACGTGGTTCCTCGTCAATGGATGTCATTGATGCCGACACTTTGGATAATCTTGGATTACTTTACCTCAACCATAAACCAAGATCTGGAGAATCTTATAATTCCAGATTAGGCTTGGCTCTAATTGCAGGGGCTGACAAACCATTAACCAGCGTAATTGATGTAGTTAACGATAAAGTCGTTGCTGAAGCCGGCAGAAATGAATTTACCACCCAAACTAGAGACAATGGAGGCAGCATTTCTTCTGGACACCCTGCGTGGTTAACTAAAGACAGATTTGTAGTTATTGATAGAGAAAGCCGCCTTATTCAATTGTGGGGGATAGAAAAAGACCAGATCGAAAATAGTCTGGATTATGAGTGGAACGTTTTTCTGTTAGACGAGGTTGATACACCAACCGCCGTACATCATATTCTTAAACGTGATACATCGATGCTTTCCAAACGCGACAAACGAACCTTTTATGCTCTTTCAGAAGGTAAATCTTCCAATAGAGACGGGGAAGCTATACCACCAGCAATTTTAGAGTTACATTTAACTAAAAAGGACAGATTACTGTTAACCAGTCAAATTCCTTTACCCGGAGACCCATCATCTATGGGTTCTCATCATGCTGATTTCCACCCAAACGGCCAAAATATCTACGTTGGATCGAGCGAGGGTCATTTGTTTGTTATTGATCGAATGCGTAAAAAAATTGTTTCTACCATAAAAACTGGCTTGGGAACTGGCCATACTCGTTTTGTACCTGCAAGAAACCTGGCTATAGTTACTAATCATCACGATACCTTTGTTACTATAATCGACACTAAACATCACGCAAAGATTAAAGATGTAACTGTCAGTGGTCCTAAAATAAATGGAGAAATATTGCAGTCACATACCAATTATGTAAGTCCTGACAATAATTTCTATTATGCTTTTGCAAGTGACAATGGTATTTTTTATGAATTGAATTTAAAGCATTTAAAAGTAAAAAGAACTTTATATACCGGCGGCATACCTGTCCAAGGTTCTTTTTTAAACTGGGATGAATTCAGTTATAGTGCTAGCAGCTCCTCTCATGGCATGTAATCTTTAGTATTGACTTCCACGAATTTTATCTGGACGCACAATTTATGTGTGTCCAGCTTTATGCTTTATTTCTCCGGTACACCCTGGTTTCTTCTGCCCCCGTCAGCATAAACCTACCAAAAACACTATCAATACTCCTCCCCTGGATCCAAGAATACTCAGATAGGTATCTCTAAACAGGCCTCCAAGCCTCGCCCTTTTCTAGAAATCAGCCTGATTTTCCAGCCATGTGAATCACATAACTGCCGCACAATTGCAAGCCCCAAACCACTCCCGCCGGTTTTTTTATTCCGTGAGTGTTCAAGTCGAAAAAATGGCTGAAAAACAGTTTCAGTTTTGTCTTCTGGAATTCCTGGTCCTTCATCGCTAATCCGAATAATGATATGATGCTGATTTTTTTTATATGAAAGTTTTACGGAACTACAACCTCCATATTGAAAGGCATTATCCAACAAATTCGATAAAACACGCTTCAAGGCTTCTAATTCTATTTCACATATTCCACATTGTTCAGATTCAAGCAGGATAACAAACCCTCGCTTATGATAATCCCTAACAATTTCACTGAACGCTTTATCTATATTTATTTTTTCAGCATGTTGTTTATCCACCCCCTTAATAAATTCTAATGATTGTTTGATTAAAAACTCCATCTCTATAAGGTCATTTCTTAACCCTGTGATTAATACCTCATCTTCAGCTTTATCTTGGCCGAGTAATTCCAAAGCAATTTGCATTCGAGTAATGGGAGTTCTTAAATCATGAGAAATTCCGGCAAAGAAAATGGCTCTATTTTCCATTAATTGTGATATTTCCTTTATCATCCCGTTAAAACTATTCGCCAAAGAAGCTAATTCAGCTGAGCCAGTTTCTGGAATCCGCGTAAAAAACTGTTTCTTACCAAATTGATTAGCTGCATTGGCCATCTTTTTTAGGGGAAGTGTAATACGACGAACCAACAGGTTCGTTAAAATAATAATGATCAAGGCAGCAGTAAAAAATATAGCTGTTAATACAACTGGAGGACGTGGGCCAGGCCGATTATGATCAAAACCAATTTTAATTTTTTCTGTCGCAAAGTTTAACTCGGCCCATAGAAAAGAATCATTCCCGGCAGCTTGCTTGATCACGACATTTTGCCCGGTGTGTCGCTTCAATGCTCTTTCCAGACGAGGAATAAAAGGATAATTTTTTGTTAACTCCTGCATAGCTATATCATTCGCGCCAGTGATGATCAAATCATGCTGACTAGCTACTCTGGTTTCGAACGCACTTCTTTCCTGCTCAGAAAGTGATAACCAGGTTTGACTTGTCATTTTAATTATCGCTGCCATGTCGTCAGCCGCTCTGTTTGAGAGCGGACTTAAAATAAAAAAAAAGGCAAAATATATCGATAACGATATAAACAATATCAGACCAAACGTCAGTGTTAAACTTGTTTTAACAAATAGTGAATCCCAACGTTTCATAGATCGTCATCTTTTAACAGAAATTTATATCCTTGCCCCCACACCGTCTGAATAAATTCCGGGCTTGCCGGGTCATTTTCCACTTTATGACGTAAACGTGAAATACGGACATCGATACTTCGATCAAAAGGAGACCAATCGAAACCTTTAAGACTCTCTAATAAATTGTCTCGGGATAAGATGCGGTTCGGATTTTCTAAAAATAATTGTAATAATGAAAATTCACTTTGCGTGAGAGAAACTTGCGTTCCATTTTTTTGCAAGATTCCACTTACGACATCAAAGGTATTATTTCCAAATTTATAAATTGTTGTCTTTCTATTTACAAAGTTATTTTCAGTGCACTGATAACGACGAAGCACTGATCGAATTCTAGCCAGTAATTCGCGAGGATTAAAGGGTTTCGCTAAATAGTCATCAGCGCCTATTTCAAGCCCTAAAATACGATCAACATCTTCTCCACATGCAGATAACATAATAACTGGAAAATTGTGTTTGTGGGCAAGCCGCTTGGCAATACTTAAACCATCCTCTCCTGGCAGCATAATATCTAAAATAACAAGTGAAGGGATAGATTGCTCCAAATAGCGATCCATTGCCATCCCATCTCCGACAGAATCGACGGAAAATCCTTGTTTTTCCAGATATTGACTTAGCAGGTTACACAACGATTCATCATCATCAACAACTAGAATTTTATTTTTGTCAGTAGCTTCCAATTAAGTCCCTGTTACATCTTGTTACAAATCATCCAGAAATCGAAATACTTTAGCAATATCTTGTTACTAGAATGGATAGCAGAAAATTAATTTAAACAACAACGGAGAAACACATGAAGCCATTAAATATATTATTTTCTATTCTGGTCATTTCAGTGAGCAATTTTTCTTATGCTGGTTCTAAAAACAAGAACGAGCTATTTTATCAGGATAATATCAGAAGAGTGGCCGCATCCCAAAAACTGACGACAGAAGAACAAGATAGCTTGATTTTCATGCGGGAAGAAGAAAAACTTGCTCGAGATGTATATTTAACTCTGCACGAATACTTCGATACCAGGGTTTTTGAAAATATTGCTAGAGCCGAACAAAAACACATGAATGCAGTCAAGCGCTTACTTAATAAATATGAAATTACCGACCCAGTTGTTGATGACAGTATTGGGTTATTCACAAACCCTGATTTTTCAGATTTTTATCAAAAAAACACTGCTTCCGAAATGACCATTAGTGAAGCTATCTATGTTGGTATTTTAATAGAAGAAATGGATATTTTAGACTTACAAAAATCTATCAATCTAATCAATCATTCCGACATTAAACTGGTGTACGAAAATTTATTAAGAGGTTCACGAAACCATTTGAGAGCTTTTGTTAGAAAACTGGAATCAATGGGAATTGTCTATGAGGCTTTATTATTAGAGCAGGCAACTGCTAATGCCATAGTGAACTCCCCAATGGAAAGAGGATCTACAAACAAAAAAAGGAGGAAAGGACATCGTTGGAACTAAATAAGGATTTTATTAATGGGTTGCAAACTTAAAGCAACCCTTATTACTCATGGAGGCAACCCTGAATATTCAAAAATTATCAACTACCACAATATTTTCATTTTTAATTTCTACATCAAGGTTTGTATTTGCTGCTGATTCGCCAAATACTCATGAAGTAAATCAAGCAAAAAATCAAACCCAAATGTATGGCAGTCAATTGATGTCTGAACAAGAAAAAATAGAACAGCGCTCCAGGATGCGTGCAGCAAAAACAATTGAAGAAAGGGAGCAAATCCGAAAAGAAAATCACGAGCGGATGGGTAAAAGAGCAAAAAAGCAAGGCGGAACATTACCAAATGAGCTTCCGAGTCAAGGACATCGCATGGGATTTGGTAACAACCATAACCCTAACCGGAGTAGTATGGGAGCTGCCAGAAGCCGAGGACGCTGAATTGAGAACACGGTTAGAACATGATTTTTCACCCAGGCGCCGCACCCATAGGGTAGTCGAGCCTGAGTAAAAACACCCAAACTTAGCTGACAAATTTGTTTTATAGCCCAATGCCCTGATTGTTTATTAGTGAAGCATAACAATTATTAAAATTTGTAATAACAACAATTGGGTACTGTAAAATAATTACTTGGTTTGAAATTTTCGTATTCAGGAGGAAGAATAATGATTAACCGACTTGTGCTGATGAAGGCCCATGTACTTTTAGGTGCGTTTATATTGCCGGCTGCACTAATGTTTTTGGTAACGGGTGCTCTTTATACCTGGGGAATAAAAGGGGAATATGAAACAACTTCACAAAAGCTACACTTAAGCGCCCCCCTTCACGAAGATCTCGATCAGCTTGTTGAAATAGTGAAAAGAACGCTAACACAGCAGAATCTGTCTTTCCCGACTGGTACTCCAAAAATAAAAAAAACCGGTAAATCTTTTCAACTTGAATGGACTGGCTCCAACAGGGATATTATTTTAAAACCCACATCTTCATCACTCATTGCCAACTTAAAAATAAAAAACACTACCCAATATAGACAATTTGTACAATTGCATAAGGCAAAAGGAGGAATTGCATTTAAGATCTATGCCACTCTTTTAGCCATTAGCCTACTGCTACTTCTAATTACTGGTTTTATTATGGCATGGCAAATTCCAAAATTACGCAAAATAACTTCTATTGCAACAATATCAGGACTACTCTTTTTTTTCACAATGTTTATTTCCAGTTAAGCTACTATGAATAATCGTACAGCAACAATCTTACCTTTTTTGACAATTATTTTACTCCTTTCAACAACATATTCTTTTGCTGATGGCTCCACGCCTCAGCCTCAAAAAGAGACGAAACAAAAAATTGTAAACAATTCCAACTCGGCTAATGACGAAGCGTCTATAAAAAAACAACTCCAGAAAAAAAACACCCCTGATGCAACGACTTATATTAACAAATACGATCAACGTCAAGCTCTTCCACTTAATAAAGCCCAGCAAGCACATGTGCTTGCCGAAATGCGCAGCTTATTAGATGGTATCCAGGGAATTATTGCGGCTTTAGTGAGTGATGATATGGAAGCAGTTGCAAAAAACTCCAGGCCGTTGGGCATGGGAATGAAGCAAAATGCTGAAAACACCTTACATGGCATTTTACCTAAAGCATTTATGAAACTAGGGAAATCGGTGCATATGGACTTTGATAAAATCGCCGATGACGCTGGCAGAGTCAAAGACTCTAAACATACCTTAAGACAATTGAGTGAAATGATAAAAAAATGCCAAGGATGCCATAAAAGTTATCGCATTGAAGTTAAAAACCAATAGCTCTGGTAGCTAAGCATCGGGCTTCGAAACAAAAAACCGGAACAAGGAACCACTTTCTCATTCCTGCGGAAATAGAGTCATCCTTAGTCCGACAATCTCCAGGAAGATAAAAATGGATTTTTTGGTAATATTCCCCAAAAAACCCCATAAGAAAACAAGAAAAACGGCTATTTCTATTTTTTTATAATACCTTGATTAATCGCACTTTAAGATTGACTCCTATAGGCTGTACATTCATTATTCAAACAATGGTTCGATCATTGCCCTCCAAAACATCAAGGGGCAATATCTATCTATGATAAGGATGGTTTTTCAAAATACTCCAGGCCCGATAGATTTGTTCTGCAACGACAATCCTGACTAACGGATGTGGTAACGTCATTGCAGAAAGACTCCAGGACTCATGGCATGATTTTCGAACAGAATCAGCCAACCCTTCTGGGCCACCAACTAGTAATGCAACATGCTGACCACTTTCCAGCCAGCGTTTCATCGCTTTGGACAGATCTGCTGTTGACCAACCCTTCCCTTTAACATCCAAAGTTACAATATGCATTCCAGGCCGAATAGCTGCCAACATACGCTGACCTTCATCTTGTACTATTCTTGCAATATCCGCATTTTTTCCTCGTTTACCCGGCGCAATTTCACGTAAAACCAATTCACACTCTCGGGGCATACGCTTAGCATATTCGTTATAACCTTGCTGCACCCAAGACGGCATTTTGGTGCCAACTGAAATCAGATTAATCTGCATGGGCTCCCTTAGCATCCAAAAAAGAAATCCCCTGCCATTGCATTCTATGTTTGACCTAACCCTGATAACGAACCATCAGTCATATTAATTTTAAAAGCTTTGCCAAAGCCCACGACATATTGACCAGAAACTGGTCTTAAGGCAAACAAATGAAAGTCGGTCAGTGACTTTATAAGAGTGACAATTTCGCCAAAATTTCTATGAAATGAATATAGTTGTTGTTCAAAAACCACGTCCTCAGGTGCTATTTCAATCGCATCACAATTAAAAGTGATTCGTTCACGGGCAAACAATTCACGAACTTCAGATTCTGGCTTGATAAACATGATTGATGCATTTTTATTTTTCAGTAAATTCCGCGTATGGCTTGCCAATTCACTGATAAAAATATAGAAAGAGCCTTGCTCATCGCGAACATAAGGCGCATAACTTATCTCCGGTTGATTGGTCTCGGTAACTGTTGATAATAACAGCGTTTTTTGTGAAGCAATTAACGATTGGTATGCCTTACAAAGCTCTGAAGACGACTGTTGTTTAGAATCCGTCATAGAAAATCAAGTTTCGGGTAAATTATTCAGAAAGCCGGCTCCACACACTACCCCCACTTGCCTTATCAATAGCCTCCATCCGCTGTTGATGCAAGCGCAGCTCCTCTTCGGAACAAGTCACTACTTTTAATTTTGGGCGATCAGTTGCTAATTTTCTGTTCTGCTGCTGGTTCAAGTTATTCTGGCTCTGTTCGTTATCGGCAAATAAGGAAGTCTGCCCACCTGTCATCAGTAAAAACACATCAGCCAGAATTTCAGCATCCAATAATGCGCCGTGTAAATCACGATGACTATTATCTATACCATAGCGCTTGCAAAGCGCATCCAGACTATTTCGCTGACCAGGATGTTTTTTTCTGGCATATTCAAGAGTATCCAGCACAGTACTGTATTTTTCTACTGTTCCCAGGCCATTATTCAACAATGCAAATTCATGATTAATAAAACCAACATCAAATGGGGCATTGTGGATGATTAACTCAGAATCACGAATATAATTGACAAAGTCATCCACAATATCCTTGAAGTGTGGTTTATCAGCAAGAAACTCGTTACTGATACCATGAACTTCAATGGCTCCTTCATCTATCACCCGATCAGGATTCAAGTAGACATGAAAATGCTGGCCAGTTAATCGGCGATTGATTAACTCAACACAACCGATTTCAATAATACGATGACCTTCTTCCGGATTTAATCCAGTTGTCTCCGTATCAAGAACAATTTGCCTTACAAGCGGCTTTTTCATTTTAATACTCCAAATTGATAACTCATCTGCTCAACACAATTTATCCACAATGGAACCATGTATGCCAAACAAATACAATCAAAAAATTTACATTCTAATAGGTTTGGTTATTCCTGAGAAAACTTTTGAATCGGGAATAAACTAAGGATTAAGCAAGAGGCAGTAAATTCCGCATCCGTGACCGCGCGAAGTATAACCAAAAGGTAAAGCAATATAAATTTAGTGAAAATTAATATTAGTACATGTTAATATAAAAACATATATCCTTGGAGGTTAGAAATGAAATATAAAACCAACGCTCAACGCCGCAATTTACTCAAATTTGCTGGTTTTACGCTAACAGCAACAGCATTCCCTGGCATTTTGCAGGCTATGGATTCCAGGATAAAAAGTACCGCTTCTGCAAATTTTCATCCTGATGTTGAAATTGAGTTAAAAATGGAATCAATCATGATGCCAATTTTTGATGGTCCCAGAACTCGAATTTGGAAGGTTTATGGCGAAGTTCTGAAAGGCCCTAAACAGTCCGTTGTCAACTTGAATGATACTCATCTTGGTCCAATTTTACGTTTTCAAAAAGGTCAAAAAATCAGAATCTTTCTAAAAAATGACCTGCATGCCGAAAGTATTTTACATTGGCATGGCCTACATGTGCCTTCGAAAATGGATGGCAACCCTATGTATGCCATTAATCATGGAGAAACCTATGTTTATGAGTTTGAAATTTTAAACCGCGCCGGAACCTATTGGTATCATGCCCATACCCATAGCGTAACCGCCAAACAGGTTTATTCGGGACTCGCTGGCTTATTGATTGTGCATGACCAAGAAGAACAATCGCTCGGATTACCCAGCGGTCAATATGACCTCCCCATCGTTATTCAGGATCGAACATTTAATCGCCAGAATCAACTTGTCTATGCCAACAATATGATGCAGCGCATGCAAGGATTTCTTGGAGATCAGATTATGATTAATGGCCAGCCAGATTTTGCTCTCAAAGTGGCAACTCGGCCCTATCGCCTCAGATTTCTAAATGGTTCAAATTCCAGAATCTACAAGCTGGCCTGGGATGATGGTACGCCACTGACTGTGATTGGGGTCGATGGTGGTTTATTGGAAAAACCGGAAACATATCCTTATGTCATGCTTGCTCCAGCTGAACGAATTGAACTTTGGGTTGATTTCAGCAACAAACCTGTAGGTACAGAATTATCTTTAAAAAGCCTTGAGTTTTCTGCTGGCGGCATGGGAATGATGGGTGGAATGGGTATGATGGGCGGCATGGGAGGCAGACGAAGAATGGGTATGGGCATGATGGGCGGCGGCATGATGTCCAATAGCACAATACCTAATGGAAGTGATTTTTCAGTATTAAAAGTTCGTATTGACCGAAAAGAACAAGGCAAAGAAATATTACCGAAGCAATTAACTAAAATAACATCCCTTCAAGTTTCAAATGCGGCAAATCCTGGTCATCCAAGGACAATTCGACTATCGATGCGTCATATGTCCGCTTTATTGAATGGTCGGTCATATAAAATGAATGATATTCGACCCGATGAAATCATTCCTGTTAACAGTCTTCAGCTTATGGAATTTGATAATGGTTTTCAAGGTATGAACGGCATGGCGATGCCCCACCCCATGCATTTACATGGAGAACAATTCCAGATCATTAACAGACAAGTAAATTCCCGACATCAAGCGACTTATGCAACAGTCTCAAAGGGAATTATCTCAAGCGGCTGGAAAGATACTGTGCTAGTCATGCCGGGTGAAAAAGTAACCATTTTAAAACCATTCAATGATTTCAAAGGCTTATTCATGTACCATTGCCATAACCTGGAACATGAAGATATGGGTATGATGCGGGATCTACTTATTCAATAACTATTTACATCGGATTTTTCAAGCAATCCAACTGCCTCATGGCTCATGCTCAAGAACATAGTAAACAGGTTCTTGAGCGTGAAAACCATAAAAAAGCAGATAATCATTTTTGATATGTTAAAATTTTGAGCCAATACAACAGCGTTTGTTAATTCATTTTTTTAACTACATTCATTAAGTAAATCTCATGAGCAAACCCAAAAAAGTCGCAATTCTTACCGCAGGTGGCTTGGCGCCATGCCTGAGTTCTGCAACCGGCAGCCTGATCGAACGTTATACTGAAATTGACCCCAGCATTGAAATCATCTGCTATCGCAGTGGTTACAAAGGCTTGCTGTTAGGCGATTCATTCCAGGTTACACCAGAAATTCGTGAAAAAGCAGGACTTCTGCAAAAATTTGGCGGCTCGCCAATCGGTAACAGCCGGGTCAAATTAACCAATGTTAAAGATTGTATTAAACGCGGCCTGGTTAAAGAAGGACAGGATCCACAAAAAGTTGCCGCTGATCAACTCATTAAAGATGGAGTTGATGTCCTGCATACTATTGGTGGTGATGACACTAACACTGCGGCAGCCGATCTGGCGGCATTTTTGGCCGAAAATGATTATGGCTTAACTGTTATCGGCCTGCCAAAAACCGTTGATAATGATGTTTTCCCCATCAAACAGTCTTTGGGCGCCTGGACGGCAGCCGAGCAAGGCGCTTTATACTTTAAAAATGTTGTTGCGGAAAATAACTCCAACCCACGCATGCTGATTATCCATGAAGTCATGGGCCGTAACTGCGGCTGGTTGACTGCTGCTACTGCCGTTGAATATCGTAAACTTCTGGATCGACAGGAATGGCTTCCTGAAATTGGTCTGGATCGAAATGCTTTCGAGGTTCACGCAGTTTTTGTTCCAGAAATGGAAATCGATCTGAAAGCTGAAGCTGAAAGGCTAACAGCCGTTATGGATAAAGTTGATTGTGTCAACATTTTCGTTTCAGAAGGCGCTGGCGTTGATGCTATTGTTGCTGAAATGCAAGCCAAAGGTGAGGAAGTACCACGCGATGCTTTTGGTCATATTAAACTGGATGCAGTTAACCCTGGAAAATGGTTCGGTGAACAATTTGCTGAAATGATTGGAGCAGAAAAAACCCTGGTCCAAAAATCAGGATATTTTGCCCGCGCCTCGGTTGCCAATGCTGATGATATCCGCCTGATCAAATCTTGTGCCGACTTAGCGGTTGAATGCGCACTGAAACGCGAACCTGGCGTTATTGGCCATGACGAGGATAACAACAATATTTTAAGAGCCATTGAATTTCCTCGTATCAAAGGCGGCAAACCTTTCGATATTGATACTGACTGGTTCACCCAAACCCTATCAGAAATTGACCAGAATAAGGGTGCAAAAGTTGAGGTTAGCCATTAACTCAAATTTATTTTAATTTTAATGAATAAAACCGATATGACCAAACGGCGGCGTGGTATTTATCTATTACCCAATCTTTTTACCACTGCCGCAATGTTTGCCGGTTTTTTTGCCATCATCTCAGCGATCAATGGCCGTTTCGCAACAGCGGCCATTGCCATCTTTGTAGCCATGATTCTGGATGGTCTTGATGGCCGTGTCGCCCGTTTAACCAATACCCAAAGTGCTTTTGGTGTTGAATATGACAGCCTTTCCGACATGGTCTCCTTTGGTGTTGCCCCTGGTTTGGTTATGTATTTATGGGCCTTCACCAATCTTGGAAAATTTGGTCTGTTCGCTGCATTTGTTCATACCGCTGGCGGCGCTTTGCGTCTGGCGAGATTCAATACCCAGGTTGGCACTGAAGACAAGCGTTTTTTTCAGGGATTTCCGAGTCCTTCTGCTGCTGCAATTCTGGCCGGTTTTATTTGGGTAAGTACTGAATATGGCTATGTCGGCGAGGATTTAAAATATCTGGCTTTGATATTAACTATCAGCACCGGCTTATTAATGGTGAGTAATTTTCGATATTACAGCTTCAAAGAAATTGACTTTAAAGGCCGCGTTCCGTTCGTTGCCACGATCATGATTATGCTGGGCATTTCCCTGATTATGATTCACCCGCAAACCATCTTGTTTGTGTTGTTTTTAGGATATGCTATTTCAGGCCCGGCAGTCACTTTGATTATGCTTAAGCGTAAACGCCGCAACAGGAAAACTTAAAATCTACTTGTCGCTTAAGTTTTCATAGCGTATAGTTATTTAGTATGAATACGCAAATTTCAACTCGGCAATTTTCAAACACACCTCAATGTGTTGTTGCTTGGTTGTGCGTTTTACTCAGCCTTTCTTTAAAATTGCTGCCCTAGCGGGCATCAATTTACTCTATATTCTTCTACTAAATCACCTTTTTTGTCAGTTTTTTTAATGCTGATAACTCTCCCTACATGGAGTTTCTATGAAAGATAAATTAATTATTTTTGATACCACCTTGCGAGATGGCGAACAAAGCCCTGGCGCATCTATGACCCGTGATGAAAAAGTCAGAATTGCCAAAGCTTTAGAACGCTTGCAAGTAGATGTAATCGAAGCCGGTTTTCCTGCCGCAAGTCCTGGCGACTTTGAAGCGGTACAATCCGTTGCTAATGCTGTCTCTGATAGCATCGTCTGCGGCCTTGCCAGAGCCCTGGACAGAGATATTGACAGGGCTGGCGAAGCTTTAGCCAATGCCAATCAATCCCGGATTCATACCTTTATCGCAACTTCACCTATTCACATGAAAATGAAGCTGCAGATGACTCCTGATGAAGTTATCGATCATGCAGTAAAAGCGGTAAAACGAGCACTAAAATATACTGATAATGTCGAATTTTCACCTGAAGATGCCGGACGATCAGATGAGGATTTCTTGTGCCGAATCCTGGAAGCAGTCATTGATGCCGGGGCGACTACATTAAATATCCCCGATACGGTTGGCTATAGTGTCCCGGAACAGTTTGGAGCAACCATAAAAAGTCTGATGCAACGCATTCCAAATTCTGATAAGGCCATTTTTTCTGTTCACTGCCATAATGATTTGGGGCTGGCAGTGGCAAATTCACTTTCTGCAGTCATGAACGGTGCGCGCCAAGTCGAATGTACTATTAATGGTCTTGGAGAACGTGCAGGTAATGCGGCATTGGAAGAGGTTGTTATGGCGGTTAAGACCAGAAAGGATTATTTTCCTTGCCAAACTGGGGTCAACACTCAAGAAATAGTTAGTTGTTCCAAATTAATATCAACCATCACGGGATTTCCAGTGCAGCCTAATAAAGCCATTGTTGGCGCAAATGCTTTTGCTCATGAATCAGGTATTCATCAGGATGGCGTACTGAAAAACCGTGAAACCTATGAAATCATGCGTGCTGAAGATGTTGGCTGGTCTGCCAATCGAATGGTGCTTGGCAAACATTCAGGCCGCAATGCTTTCAAAACTCACATGGCAGAGTTGGGAATTGAATTTAAAACTGAAGAAGAACTCAATGACATTTTTTTTCGTTTTAAACAACTGGCCGATAAAAAACACGAAATCTTTGATGAAGATTTACAAGCCCTGGTTTCGGATGCCAGCATAGAAAACGAAGAGCATATTAAACTGGTCGCCCTGAAAGTGTGTTCAGAAACTGGCGAAACGCCCATGGCTTCAGTTACCATCCGAATAAATGACCAGGAGTTAACCGGTTCTGCTACGGGTGGCGGCGCTGTTGATGCCAGTTTAAGAGCCATTGAATCACTGGTTAAAACTGGCGCTGATTTGCAGCTATATTCAGTCAACAATATTACCAGCGGCACTGATTCTCAAGGCGAGGTAACGGTACGTCTGGAAAAAGCGGGCCGTATCGTAAATGGCATGGGTTCTGATACTGATATCGTCATTGCCTCGGCAAAAGCGTATATCAATGCGGCAAACAAGTTACTGATGCCCAATGCCAAACAACACCCTCAAGCAACTGGGGATGTTTAGGGAGTCAGCATGACGGATGAAAGCAAACGGCTTTTGTATCTTGAGGCAATGGAAATTGATGTTTGGCTGCCAAAAACAAATCATGGGGCGCCCATTACGGAACATGCCCTGGAAAAAGACAAGCCGTTACTTTCTTCCCCCTCATCAGAAGCTGAAATATGGCAGGAGTTACGTGAAGAAGTTGCGAACTGTCAGGCTTGTGATTTATATAAAACCCGGACTCAAACAGTTTTTGGCACTGGCAACACTCATGCTGACTGGTTATTAATAGGCGAAGCGCCTGGACAAAATGAAGATTTGCAAGGAGAACCTTTTGTCGGCAAAGCCGGGCAATTGTTAAATGAAATGCTGCGGGCAATCAACCTGAGCCGGGAACAGGTTTTCATTGCCAATATTCTTAAATGCAGACCGCCCAACAACCGCGATCCAAAACCGGAAGAAGTATCGGCTTGCTCTGATTTTTTGCAACGTCAAATCGACTTATTAAAACCAAAAATAATTCTTGCAGTCGGCAGAATCGCAGCGCAGCAGCTATTAAAAACCACAGAACCTATCGGAAAATTACGAGGGAAAGTTTATTTTTTAGATGCAATTCCAGTGATAGTCATTTATCATCCTGCGTATTTATTGCGCTCATTATTAGAAAAACGTAAAGCCTGGCAAGATTTGCAATTGGCACTAAAAACATACCGTGAAATATAAAGCCTTATGAAATTTTCAGATTTATACGAAATAATTAAAGATAAAGTTAGTTACGATGCCGACAGAGACTTTTATGCCCGAGTTTTCCCCGGCACGGTAGACCGCAAAGATCTGCTCCGTATGCGCAAAATGCGCGAATCAGACCTCCCCGCAGTATTGGCCATAGAGAAACAAGTTTACAACTACCCCTGGAGCGAAGGAATCTTCAATGATTGCTTCAAGGCTAGGTATAGCTGTTGGGTATGCGATGAACTGGACAAGGTATTAGGATACTGCATTGTTTCTACAGCAGCTGGAGAATTCCACATCATGAATATTTGTGTTGACCCCGCAGAACAAAAACAGGGGATCGGCAAGTTCATGCTGGAACATATTATCGATCAAGCAAAATCACGGTGGGCGGAAAGTATTTTCCTGGAGGTCAGGCCCACCAATGAAGCGGCCATTGCTTTGTATCAAAGTTTAGGTTTCAATGAAATCGGTATTAGAAAGGACTACTATCCCAGCGAAAATGGCAGGGAAGATGCAGTTATGCTGGGATTAGAGTTACCCAAGAAAGAATAACTCCAATCAGAAAACCTGCTTCAGAAGAGGAACTTTGTGATAACGTGGCTATTGACTCAATTTTAAATATTTTTGATATAGCGTATCCTTGTCCTCAACCACATCAGGATCCTTATCAATACATTCAACGGGACATACTTCAACACATTGTGGCAGGTCATGATGACCAACACATTCTGTGCATAATTCAGGATCAATCACATAGATTTCCTCACCCTGCGATATAGCGCCGTTTGGGCATTCGGGTTCACAAACATCGCAATTGATACATTCATCATCAATTAATAAAGCCATATTTATTTCTCACTAAATTTCTGGGTTAATTTTTTTTGTACCGTCAACGGTACGCAGCTGGAAACATCACCTCCAAGCTTGGCTATTTCTCTGATCATACTGGATGAAATAAATTCATATTGTTCTGCAGGCGTTAAAAAAACTGTTTCCAATTCGGGCGAAAGCCGCCTATTCATACCAGCGAGCTGAAACTCAAATTCAAAATCTGAAACCGCTCGAAGACCTCGTAAAATAACATCTGCGTTTTGTTGTTTAGCAAACTCGACCAATAAATTATCGAATCCCAGAACAGAAACTGAACTGAACTCCTGGGTAACCTCTTTTATCATTTCAACCCGTTCTGACAGAGAAAACAAAGGTTGTTTGTCCTTGTTTTCTGCCACTGCGACGATGACCTTGTAATGGATTCTTGAGGCTCTTGCAATCAAGTCCAGATGACCATTGGTGATAGGGTCAAATGTGCCTGGATAAATGGCGGTTATTTGCATGATAACTTTAGTCGAAGATAGAAAAAAAGGGCCAATTCTATACTAAAAATAAAACAAAATGCAGCTAACAACGCTCAAAAAGCCGATAATTAACTTCTCCGGCTTGCTTTTCCTTCAAAAGACTCCAGTTTTCTGGAATATCCTGTAAAGACAAATTTTGCTCGGTCTCCAGGTATATTTTAGCGTTTTCCGCTAACCACTCCTTATCTTCCAACCACTGACAAGTCTGAACTGCTAAACCCTTGGCAAAAGGTGGGTCGAGAAATGCCAAATCAAAAATCTCCGCATTCCCGGCCAAAAATCTGAAAACTTCAGAATTAACAATTTTCACCTGCTGCGCAGCCAATGCTTCTGCATTAGTGTGTAATTGACGACAGGCATCCCTATCCTGTTCCACCTGTACAACTTTAACTGCTCCTCGGGAGGCGGCTTCAAATCCTAGAGCGCCACTTCCAGCATACAAATCCAGACAGCGGCTTCCAGCGACATCATATTGCAGCCAGTTAAATAAGGTTTCCCGAACCCTTGCCGGGGTCGGCCTTAACCCCGGTGTTTCGGTGAACTTTAACTGTCTGCTACGCCACTGTCCGCCGATAATTCGCAGTTTATTTTTCACTTTTCCCGACAGCGATCGTCTGAAGTAATTCCGGTTTAATCCTGCGCTGAAAGGCATCTCTAATTGATTCCACTGTGACGGCATCAACCTTTTCCGGGAATGTTTCGAGGTAATCCAAAGGTAACTGATAAAACCCAATCATGGACACATAACTGGTCAGCTTGCTGTTAGTATCAAAACGCATTACAAAACCACCTTTGATATTTTTCTTGGCGGCGATCAGTTCCTGTTCAGTTGGACCTTGCTTAACATAATCACGTATCGTTTGATTCAACACTTCAAGAGCCTTTGGAGCCTGATCATTACGAGTTTGCAAACTCATTCTAAATGGCCCTTTCCTATAATAGGGCAAGAAATAGCTATTCGCACTATACGCCAAACCTCTTTTTTCCCTGATCTCCTTAAAAAGCTTGGAAACCAGACCACTGCCACCCAAGATATGATTTCCGACATATAAAGGAAAATAATCCTGATCTTTTCGATGCATTCCAGGTAAGCCAGAAAGCACATGGGTTTGAGTGGATTCAAATTCGATATGTTGATATTTGCCTTTGGCCGGCATCAAAACGGGTGGAGGCGGCTCGGGCGTTGTCCCGACTGGCAAATCTTTTAGCAGAGTTTTGGCTGTTTCTTTGGCTTGTTGTTGAGTCAAATCCCCAACAATCACAACCATAGCATTAGCGGCCACATAATATTGCTGATAGAAATTTCGTAAATCTTCCACCCCAAATTTTTGCACAGTCTCAATAAAACCAGTACCCGGATGCGCATACGGATGATCACCATACAAAGCCTTGTTAAAGGCAATGGACGCCTGTGCACCTGGCGATTCTTCCCGATGCTTTAACCCAGCCAGGGTGCGATTCTTTTCCCGGTCAAAATCATGCTGGTTAAACGTGGGACTAGTCAAAATCGTCTGCATGGTAATTAATGCCTCATTGAACAATTCAGGCTTGGTCAGTGTACGCAGAGATAACCAGGCCCGGTCAACAGAACTTCCGACAGCAAATTGAGCACCCACATTTTCAAAACGCTGGGCTATTTCATCGGCATTCCAGTTCCCGGCGCCCGTTTCAAGCATACTTGAAGTTAATTCGGACACACCGAACTGTTTACCATCATAAGCACTACCCGCTGCAAAAACCACCTGGATATCAACCATTGGCAGCCCTCGGGTATGAACATAATAAACCCGACTGCCTTTATCAGTATTCCAGGTTTCAATCTTCGCGGCAGAAAAGCTGTTTTGAGCAAAAATAAAAAGACATATTAGTAATAACTTACTGCGCATGACGACCTCCTGTCATAGTTTTATTAATTTGATTTTTTTTCATGGGTTGAGGGTCTAAATAAGCAATACTCAACCGGTCATCAATTAAATATTTACTAGCCACCTGTTGAACCTGCTCTGCAGTAATTTGATTCACCTTGTTGACATATTCATCCACTTTTTGCCAACCAAGACCAACTGTTTCATACATCCCTAATTGCATGGCCTGATAAAAATTAGAATCACGTTCGTAAATGGCTCCCGATAATACCTGGGCTTTGATTCTGGCCAATTCTTCCGAAGTTACTTTTTCAGTTTTCAACTTATCAATCTGTTGTTTTAAAGCCACTTCCATATCTTGAACTGTTTTTCCTTTTGCAGGTGTAGCATCCAACATAAACAAATTTGACAACCTCGTTGTTAGATTATAACCTGCTCCTGCCGCCACAGCGATTTGTTGCCCCCGCACCAATTGGGATTGAAGTCGTGCGCTATTTCCTCCATCCAGAATTCCTGCTAAAACTTCCAGAGCATAAGCTTCCCATTCATTTTCTGCTGTTGTCAAAACCGGCACTTTATAGCCCATCAGAATATACGGCAGCTTTGCTGGCAACTTTATCGTCATTTTCTTCACGCCAAGTTGCTTGACTTCTGTTTGCGGTTTTACAGGATCAAGCTCGCTGGGTTTCAATGGTCCAAAATATTTTTCCGCTAATTTGAAAACTTCCTTAGGAACCACATCACCTACAACCACAACAGTCGCATTATTCGGTGCATACCAACGTTCATACCATTGCTGAAGATCCTTTATGGTGTAAGCTGCAATATCAGCAGGCCAACCAATCACCGGATTTTTATAAGGACTGTTCAAATATGCCATTGCACTGAAATGTTCCTGTAATTTTGCTCTGGGCTTATCATCAGTCCGCATCCTGCGTTCTTCAGTCACAACCTGCAACTCCTTGACTAATTCACTTTCCAGCAAGTGCAAGTTACGCATTCGATCCGCTTCAAGTTCAAAACTGATTGGCAAACGGGATTTTTCCAGAGTCTGAAAATAAGCCGTATAATCACGACCGGTAAAAGCATTTTCATTACCGCCATTTTCGGCAATAATTCTGGAAAATTCTCCAACTGGGTGCTTGTCGGTGCCCTTAAACATCATATGTTCCAGCATATGTGAAATACCAGTAATGCCGCCTGGCTCATAACTTGAACCAACTTTGTACCAGACCTGTGTCACCACAACTGGTGAACGATGATCCTCTTTTACCAACACTTTTAAACCGTTATTGAGGATGCGTTCCTGTACTTTAACATCAGCCGCCTGGCTGAAAACAGGAAACATCAGCAATAAGATGATGAATCGTTGTAACTTCATATGTTCTCCTTTTACCTTGATTAATAGCATTGTGCGATGAGACTGTGGTAATCTCAAATAATTCCTGTGAAAAACAGTCAACAATATAACAAACTGAAGTAAAATGCATATCCCTGTCTATTCTATACAATAAAAATTGGAATCTGTTTAAACGATGGTAAATAAAACTGCGGCGCTTTCCTGGAAAAATTATCTGGAACTATGTAAACCCAAAGTTGTGTTATTAATTGTATTTACTGCCATCGTTGGTATGTTATTAGCCACTCCGGAACAGCCACCTCTTGACCTGTTCATCTGGAGTACTTTGGGAATTGCCCTGGCTTCTTCATCTGCAGCTGCGATAAATCATTATCTCGATCAAAAAGCCGATGCCGAAATGGCAAGAACCGAAAACCGGCCTTTACCCCAAGGCAGCCTCAGTTCTGGAAAAGTTATTGGTTTTGCCTTGTTTCTAGGCGCAGTCTCCATGATCATTCTGGTCACCAAAGTTAATATGTTAACAGCTATCCTGACGTTATTATCTCTGGTTGGTTATGCGATTTTATATACCGTTTACCTTAAACATGCTACCCCGCAGAATATTGTTATTGGTGGCGCCGCAGGAGCTGCGCCCCCGGTTTTAGGCTGGTGCGCAATAACAGGAGAGGTCCACCCCCATGCCCTGCTGTTGTTTCTAATTATTTTTGTCTGGACTCCACCTCATTTTTGGGCCTTGGCAATTGCCAAAAAAGAAGAATATGCGAAGGCGGATATTCCTATGCTGCCTGTTACGCACGGCGTTGAATTTACTCGATTGCAGATTTTACTCTATACAATTTTGCTATTCATTGTTACGCTGCTGCCCTATTTGACAGGTATGAGCGGTTTGATTTATCTGGCGGCTGCTGTGCCCCTCGGCATCATTTTTATCTACTATGCGATAAAAATGATGCGTCAGAAGGATAACAAAACTGCCATGAAAACCTTCGGTTTCTCCATTATCTATTTAATGATTCTATTTGCAGCCTTGCTGATTGACCATTACGCTTACGTGTATTTCTCTTCCACGCCGCAACTAAGTCAGTAACTTTTAAAAACTACGCCACCCCGGTCCTGGTTCCGATACAGCGTAAGCCGGTCAAGGGCACGGGTATTATCATCAATTGCGTAAGTTTGCATGCGTGTTTCATAGGCCAGATTTTGCGCTGCGCTGGCTTTTAGTTCCAGAGCTCTTAAAATTCGTTCTTTTCTTTCTGCTTCCGCTCTTTGCTGCTCTAAAACCTGCCGCTGCTTCAATTCCTTTTCAAGCTTTGCCTGGGCTTGTTTTACAATTTTTGGATCAATCGGAGTCATGGTCATTTTTTTTGAATTTTTATATCCAATACAGGGCGAATCCTGATAATTTACGCCGAAATCCGATTCACATTTATAAACTGCGGCATTTACAGTTCCCAAAGATACTGTTATTAAACTTGTTAAAATAATTGCTCTCATATTATTACCCTCTTAAAATTATTATTACATCGTTACTATTTCCTGAATCCGTAATTTCAATGCGGCACAGGAATTTCTAACAACCTTGAAAGGTCAGTGTATAAAATTTAGCCAACCAATGCCAGAGCCAATAAAAGAATGTCCATTTCAGTACATTTTGATATATTCACCTGATGACTAAAAACGATCAAGAACATCCATTTGCAAAATACATTCGAATTCTCGGTAAAGGGAAAAAAGGCTCGCGTTCTTTAACGCAAGAGGAAGCCTACTCAGCAATGACCATGATTATGGAAGGCAAGGTTGAACCCGTGCAATTAGGTGCTTTCTTGATGCTGATGAGGGTAAAAGAAGAATCTGCAGAAGAATTGGCAGGATTCGTCAAAGCATCACGAGACTCTTTTGAGCAACCCGAGCAATCTATAACTGTTGATCTGGACTGGTCTTCCTATGCCGGAAAAAGACGCCATTTACCCTGGTTCTTACTCTCTGCTTTATTATTAGCAAACAATAACTTTTTAGTCTTCATGCATGGGACATCCGGCCACAGTGCGAATAGAATCTACACTGAAGATATATTACCGCTTTTCGATATCAAACCAGCTACTTCTTATGAGGAATCAGCCAGGCAAATGAAACAAAGCTGTTTCAGCTATTTAAGTCTAAAATATTTTTGCCCCAAACTCTTTGAAATGATTGAGCTGCGGCAATTAATGGGGCTTCGCTCGCCAGTTCATACCCTGGCACGGATGCTAAATCCATTTCATGCCCGCACCAGCATCCAAGGCATTTTTCATCCAGGCTATCGCCCTGTTCATCAACAAGCTGCATTATTGTTAGGTGATAATATCACTGTTTTTAGAGGTGAAGGCGGTGAAGCGGAACGCAATCCTGATGTGGATTGTCTGGTCCAAAGCGTTGAAAGTGGAATCATCATTGATGAGCAGTGGCCAGCACTTTTCAAACGTCGACATATCAAGCCAGACCATTTAGAACCATCTGACCTTCTGTCTCTCTGGCAGGGCACAAAAGAAGATGAATACGGAGAGTCCACTATTATTTCTACCACCGCCATTGCCTTGAAAGCTTTGGGTAAAGCTGACAATCAGGAGCATGCTTTAGATTTAGCCAGTCAATTTTGGCAGGCTCGTCCCAAACAAAAATACAGCAAAGTATCGTGAAAGTTACATTGTCATTACTTATTCCCTATTTGCTTTGCTTATTGCTTGTCTTTATCTTTCAACGAAAAATTCTTTATTTCCCGCAAACCCTGTCAATCGAGGAACAAAAACAGCTTGCCCAAGAGTTACAGCTAAAATTATGGCCGACTGAGGATGACAATTATTTAGCCCTGATTTCCAATAAAAATCTCGGTCAAAGCAAAGGTACAGCAATTGTTTTTCATGGCAATGCTGGCTCAACCAATGGCAGAGTTTACTTTAGAGATGCATTGGAAAAATTAGGCTATCGAGTTATCCTGGCTGAATATCCAGGCTACGGCGCCAAAACCGGAACACCATCAGAAAAAACTATACTTGAGGAAGCCACACGGACAGTCCAACAAGCTATTGATGATTTCGGTGGCCCGGTATTTCTGTGGGGTGAATCATTGGGTACTGGGGTAGTCGCCAGCCTTGCCAGTCGCCAACAGTTTTCAGTAAAAGGAATTGCACTGATTTCCCCTTACGACAGCCTGGTAAATGTTGCCCAGTATCATTACTGGTTTCTTCTACCAAAATTGTTACTTCTGGATCGTTTCAACAGCACTAAAAACCTTCAGCATTTTACTGGCAAAGTTGCTGTCATTATGGCTGGAAATGACGAGGTCGTTCCAAACTCCAGCACTTTAAAACTCTTCAACTCTCTTCAAGCTCCAAAAAAAATATGGACATTCTCTGATGCCGAACATAATACCCTGCCATTTGCCCCAGAAAATTCCTGGTGGCGCGAAGTCATGACTTTTCTTGATTAGAAACAAGCATGGAATAAGCTGGGCATCTAAACCAAAGTATGCTCCTGACAAATCTTTTCGCTATCACTTTTGCTCAGTTTTTCTTTTGTTAAACCACACACAAAACCAGTGGGAGTTTTGGTGAAATGTTGACAGGTTTTACAAAGACCAAACGATTGAGAACTATTAGCCTTTTGTAAAGCAGCCAGTGCATGGGCAATAATTTCCTTACTGGCGGAGGCATGATGTTGATTTAGTAAATCACTGGCCTTGTTGAATAATTCAGAGAGTTGTGCCTGTTTTAAGGTGTTTAGACCTTCAGGCAACAAATGTAAATGGATAACCCGCTTATCAGCAGAATCGGAGGTTTTCTCAATAAACCCTCTTTTTTCCAGAAGAATCAATGACTGCGAAACGGTTCCTCTTGTCATCCCTAAATATTTCGAAGTAGCTGCTGGCGTGTCACTATATTTATTGCAGCGCGACAAATAATCCAGGACTTGAACATGAACGGGTTGAAGCCCGAGTTCCGCGCATTTTTTTCTTTCCTCTGAACGAATGAGTGCTGCCATGCGTTCAATCAAACCATAAATATCAATTCCTTGCATAAGCCTTGACACTGAAAATTGATCGGGATAAAGCTTGAATGATAGTGTTAATTAACAAATTTGTCGATTATAGTTCGGATTCAATAATCAGGATATTTATTAAAGAGAAAAATAGTCAAAATAAACAGCCAATAAAAAACCATCTTGGTTCAGACTAAACAATCCCAAAAATAACTGAGCCGACAATAATTACCGACTCAGATAAAAAACCAAATTTAATGTATTGCCTGAGCATATTTACTTTTGTCCGGGAAATAGGCCCACTGACCCTGGTTTGATACGCTTACATTTGACAACTACGTCTTCCTTAAAACACGTATAAAGATCTTGGTCACCACTTTCACATTGGTTACACACCATCTTGCCATTATTTTTTATTTCTTCTACATGCCAACCATAACCTTGCGACTGACAGAACTTTTTAGCATGTCTTTTTAGATTGTATGGTTTATCAGCTCTAACTTGAGCATCTTCTTTAGATTTACATTTAGGGCTAATAAGTGTATTCGCCATCAGTTCCCGATAAATATATTCTGTTGCGACAGCATTACCCCAAAAACACATGATCAAAACAAAAAAATAAAATCTCATATTATTCTCCAAAATATCTTGTAATTATTTTAAAACCCGGATGTTCATTAACTTAAGCTCTTCCTCGACTTGCTGCCGAATAGGATCAAACTTTTCATTTTCACTTTGTTTAACCATTAATATGGTGCTAATAGCCAACGCAGCCACGGTGGCGACATATAGCCAGAAATGATCTTTTTGTTGATTATCTTCAGTAGTTCTCATACAGCCTCCAAAATACCAAAACAATTTTTATAAAGGTTCAGTGGAAAATACACTGGGCATTCAAAAATACCGAATCGCATAAACATAAACGGCATTTTAATATCGAGTCGATACTATATAGCAAGCTGCTCTCACCGTCAACTTTTATCGAATCGATACCACCAAGGAAGCATGAAGACCAGCGAAACAATTTGCTTAATTAGTATCGATTCGATATATTATGCCAGTAGGGTAATAGCCTAGCCAACTCAGGACGGAAATGGTTTTTTTAACCCGGCTATTCCCACTGATAGATTATTTTCTAAATCTGACGAACAGTGATAAATCGGAGGAAATAATGATGAAAAAGCTATTGATACAAATTATGTTTATTATGATCGCTTCCTATAGCAGCCTAACTTTTTCCGCAAACAAGAAAAATTACCTGCATTTAAAAAGCGTTGAAACAGAAGTCGAAATGAATGGCAGTAAAAAACTTTTGGAACTGGAAATCAAAACCCAAGGAAAAATACCAATGGACGGCAAATCTGGCGCTTTCGGTTATGCCGCCTTGACTGATGGCGGCAATAATCTTCTGGTTGCCGTCACACATTTACCCATTGATGACAGCTCTTACGAGGAAATACCTAGTGGTTTTCATACCCATGTCCTGGATTTAATGGCACCGACTGACGCCTGCAAAGGTGCAAATTTTGAAGTCGATTTAGTGAATTCAAAAAACAACAAGGCATTTGATGTGAATTATGACTGGTCCGTAAAAAATAACAAACTCAAAATCAAAAATGTCCCTGTTTCAGATTTGGGCGATGCAGGAGTTGAAGAAGTCGTGTCGTTCAAATTAAAACCAGTTTTAGACAACAGCCAAAAACCAACCAATTTATGTATTTTCGTTATCGATAAAAAATAAACTATTTCCTTCAGCCAGAAAAAATGGCTCCGGATAAATAGATAACCGGAGCCATTTATATGGTAGATCAACTCAACAACCTGTTGCGTTATTGAAAACGATTACACTTTCCAACGCCTTCCTAAGAAAGACCTCATCAAATATTATTTTTTTTCAACTAAATTCACCTGCAACTCTTCTGGAAGAGGTGTTCGTAAACTACGCAAATAAGCTATTAAAGCTTCTTTTTTGTTTTTATTTAAAGCGATAAAATTATTTCTCGCTGATTTTCCTTCTCCATCATGCCATTCTATCGCCTCAGTCAGGGTTGTTGCCCGACCGTCATGTAAATATGGAGCTGTATCCGCGACTCCCCAGAGCCTAGCAGTAATAAAACTTCTATTTTCTTCAGCACTGGCTGATGTTAAAGACTCTTGCAATCGCGGCCCCATATCATGACGCTTTAGATCAGAAAACAATTTCACCAACATGCCTTCACTGTTTTCAGGATCAACTTCAAAATTTGCCGGTGAATTTACCAAATCAACCTCATAGTATTTGTTTTTGTCACTAAAAGGTTGTTGCGGCTGTTCTGGCTGTTGATAAGGCAGAATATGACCTTTTGTTTTCATAACCGGCACATGGCATTCACTGCATCCAATATCCTCAAAAACCTTTTTCCCGATACCCTGATATGGCTCCTGGCGAGGTTTCGGTGTCGTTGTATTGAAAATGGATAATGCCGATAATTCAGCGATCGTGATTTCATTGACTATACCATCGCCATCATTGTCAACATCCTTACCAACAATTTCTACCGGCTCCATTCCCATATGGAACCTTATCGCACCACAATCAAAATCTCTCGTTGTCACATTATTACCTTTGCGTCCAAAAGGCTTGATGACCAAGTCGCCATCAACTCCTTTTAAATTAGAAGTATCTAATACTAAACCAGGCGCTTCTCCTTTATGTTTAGATACCATTTCTTTGCTTTTAACCATAGCCTTTGTTCCATAATCACTACTACCCTTCCATGCATATAGTTTTGGTGCGGGTGAAATTGCGATAAAATGTTCAAGTTCAACCATTTTTTTAGTTTTTTTGTCCATCGCATCACAATTTGTTTGGGTATCAGGTATTTCTTCCTGAGAATTATTTTCCCCAGTTTGTTCCCAAACCACATAGCCAAAATTAACCCCGTGGGTTTTTAAATAAATTGGTTTTCCTATTTCGGGAGGATTCGAAGCGTCATGAAGCAGCTGATGTAAGCTTTCCGTCATTTCTTTCGCCAATAATTCAACACCTCCAGAACCAAAAATGAAAGGAGGGTTTATGATACGTCCATTAAAATTGGCTGCAGTTGTACTTTTTGGTCCTTGCGATGCTGGTAAAAAACGAGTTGTCGCTGGAAATGCAGCGGCTGCCATACCACCGACACCGCCAACACCAAATTTCGCAGGAATAGAGCTATTACTAACAATAAAATGGCATTCCACACAGGTTTGCGAATCCAATCCATTTACACGAAGAAAATATTGGTTTCCTTCCGCAGGTTTATCATCAATGGCAGGAAAAGCAGGCAGGGTAAGTCTTCCGCCAGGCTGAATTTTATTTTTAAGATTAATTGGACCATCCCCCAAACCATCATGTTTATTAAAAGGTGTTGCAAATACCCACTCACCTTGAAGCCTAATTTGGTTCAGATCAGTCTCCATTGTTATGGTTGTATTTCTAAAATCTTTAGTGATTCGATTTGGTGATTCTCCCGCGGGAAATCTCAATTTGGAAATGGAAGTTGCTTTAGCAACAGGCTGGGTTGTTATTGGCTTTTTAGCAATGGGAACTTTTGACGCGGGTTTTGAGCCAGAATCACACCCATAATTAAAAATAGTCAAAAATATTAACAAAATTGGGTTCCTTAGTACTTTTCTCATCTTTGCCCCCTCAATGAATTTTTAATTGTTTACCTCTTTAACTTTTATTTGCTCCTGAATTAATGTCTTGTGAATTAATATGACAAAAATATGCTTATAGCATCGTTTCGATAAATCCATTAAATTACTTTGTATATACTTCGTGGGGGCACGGATGCGGAATTTATAGTGCACTGACTTTTGTCGAGAGCAAGGCACTAAAACAGGCGCATAGCAAGCTACGCAACTGTTTTAGTGACGCAGCTATCGGCAAAAACTCAGTCGTTAGAAATCCGTAGACGTGGCCGCGCGAAGTATAATCCTCAAAACTGAAGTAATCACCCAAATTTAGGGATACCTTAGAGTTATCAAAAATAATTCTTAACAGTTAATGTCAACTATTTGTAACAGTACACTTATTTACAACCCAAGTCTGTTAAAAATTACCATTGAATCCTTATATCTGTGATATTTAGGGGCTCGTAGCGAGACAAGTGGGTAATTCAGAGTATCTTTTATCTATAGAGGTTTGAGTGGTCTACACGATAATAATCAGGAAAAGCAGCCAATTTTCCATTGCCGCTGGAAAATTATCTATACTCCGACAGCCTCCTTGAATCCGTTCAATTTCTTAAAAGGCTTCTAAAGACATGAAAGACCATCTCTTGTTACATACATGGTATTTAATTTTGCTTTCGGCATTTCAGTCTGAATATGCTTAGTTTATCTGGACTTCTTATAGCTAATATTGAAGTATAATGGCCGGTTTTCGAATTATTTTTTTCAGGAGATCATTTCCATGACCGCATTAATCGGCATTATCATGGGTTCAACTTCAGACTGGGAAACCATGCAACATGCTGCAGAAATTTTAGAACAGCTTAAAATCCCTCATGAAGTAGAGGTTGTTTCGGCTCACCGAACACCCGATAAACTATTTGAATATGCTGAAAACGCTGAGAAAAAGGGTTTGGAAGTCATTATTGCTGGTGCGGGAGGTGCTGCGCACTTGCCTGGAATGACTGCTGCCAAAACGCCAGTTCCGGTACTTGGCGTACCAGTCCAGTCAAAAGCTCTGAACGGCATGGATTCCTTGCTTTCAATTGCGCAAATGCCGGCAGGTATTCCTGTTGGAACACTTTCAATCGGCAAGGCAGGGGCAATTAATGCCGCTTTGCTGGCAGCAGCGATAGTAGGGAATAAACATCCCCGATTTCGTGATACCTTAAATGAGTTCAGAAAAAACCAGACTGATAAAGTTTTGGCTGATCCTGACCCACGCAATCAAAAGGTAACAGTATGAAGATCGGTATTTTAGGGGGCGGCCAACTGGCCCGTATGATTGCTTTGGCAGGATACCCACTTGGCTTGAAATTTATTATCCTTGATCCCAGCGAATCGGCTGGGGCAACCTGTCTTGGCGAACATCTACGAGGCCAGTATGATGACCCTGAGCTTTTAGCTGAACTGGCTGAAAAAGCAGATATTGTTACCTACGAATTTGAAAATGTCCCAGCCAGCGCGGCGGATTTTTTATCCAGTCATACCACTATTTATCCTGCTGCCAATGCTTTGGCTATTGCGCAGGATCGATTGACAGAAAAAAACTTTTTTCATCAGCAAAATATTCCTACGGCTCATTTCGCCCGTATTGACAGCCTGGAAGACTTGAAAAAAGCCATGCCTGAGATCGGCTACCCGGCTATTTTGAAAAGTCGTCGGATGGGTTATGACGGAAAAGGCCAGTTCCGCATAAAATCACCTGAAGATTTATCCAGAGCCTGGGTATCCATGCAAAACACTCCGGCAATCGTCGAAAGTTTCGTCGCTTTCAAGCGCGAGGTTTCAATTATCGCAGTACGAAGAGTTAATGGTGATATTGCGTTTTATCCATTATCAGAAAATTATCATAGTGGTGGAATTTTACGCGTAGCTCAGTGTTGCGTTAACGATGTTTTACAAAAAACTGCAGAGCAATATGTTACCTCATTACTTGAGTCACTTGATTATATCGGCATCATTGCTCTGGAACTGTTTGATATCGAAGGCAAATTACTGGCAAATGAATTTGCGCCCAGGGTACACAATTCTGGTCACTGGACAATTGAAGGCGCTGAAACCAGCCAGTTTGAAAATCATTTACGTGCGATTCTGGACTTGCCCCTGGGCTCCACTAAAGCGCGCGGACATACTGGCATGGTGAATTTTATCGGCAACGTTGCTCCAGCCGATCAAATTTTATCCATCCCGAACTGTCATTTGCATCTTTACGAAAAATCACCGAGAAAGGGACGAAAAGTGGCGCATGCTACTATCAGGACTGATGATGAAAAACTCTATTCTCGTTCGTTGGAAAAATTATCAGCTTTGGCAGAAACATTTGACGATTCCTGAATGTATTAAAATGAATCAGTCACCACATATCATTGATATCAGATAAATTATTTCCCCGCTAATCCCCCTTGGCTACTGGGAAGGATTATAATGAACAAATCTGAGTCCTTACACTAACACAAAACCCCAATGAGCATATCCATAAAAAAACCTGACGAAATTGAAAAAATGAGGGTTGCCGGAAAACTGGCTGCTGACGTTCTGGAAATGATTGAGCCTCATGTCGTTCCTGGCATCAGTACTGAAGAACTGGATCAAATTTGTCATGACTACATCGTCAATGAACAGAAGGCCATCCCGGCGCCACTGAATTACCGGGGGTTTCCCAAATCAATCTGTACCTCGGTCAATAATCAGGTCTGTCACGGCATCCCTAATGTTAAAAAACTAAAAAATGGTGATATTATCAATATTGACATCACTGTCATCAAGGATCAATACCACGGCGATACCAGTAAAATGTTTTATGTTGGTGATGTTTCCCCATTTGCTAAAAGATTATGCAAAATCACCAGAGAGTCACTATTCTTAGGCATAGAACAAGTCAAACCAGGAGCTACACTCGGCGATATCGGCTACGCTATCCAAAAACACGCCGAATCCAATCGTCTGTCGGTAGTTAAGGAATTTTGTGGACACGGCATTGGCAAAAAATTTCATGAAGAGCCGCAAATTTTACATTATGGTAAACCCGGCCAAGGTGAAATCATTGATGCAGGTATGATTTTTACTATTGAACCAATGCTGAACCTGGGGAAAAGACATATTAAAGTGCTAAAAGATGGCTGGACTGCTGTCACCAAAGACAGAAGCCTATCAGCTCAGTGGGAACATACTATTCTGGTGACTGACACTGGCTATGAAATTCTCACCTTACGTCAAGAGGAAATGTGAATAAATTTGATCAACAAATCGTTCCTGCCTGGTTGAATGAAAAAAATTCCAGAGAGTTATTCAAAAACCTGCTGAAAGCTAACAACGAAGAACTCAACCAACAATTTCAACCGAACAAATCGGTTGCCACGTTACTGGCTAACAAAGCAAAATTTATTGATGCGATTCTGTCTGCCTGCTGGCAACACTTTATGGCAGGGATGGAAGATGACCTCAGCCTGATTGCTGTCGGTGGTTATGGCCGAGGCGAACTTTTCCCCCACTCTGATGTTGACATCCTGGTGCTTATGGAAAATAACCATGAGCACGATTTTCATTCTGCATTATCAGATTTTAATACCTTTCTCTGGGATATTGGTCTAAAACCGGGGCTAAGCACACGCTCTCTTGACGAATGTATTGAAGCAGCGACTGAAGATCAGACAGTTTTCACCACGCTTTTAGAAATGCGCTTGATTGATGGTAATACTACAGTTTTTGAGGCTCTAAAACGCAAAATAAGATCAAATGGCCTTTGGCCATCAGAAAAATACTTTAGTGCTAAATTAGAAGAACAGCGACAACGCTATAAAAAATTTCACGACACCGCATACAATCTTGAACCTAACGTCAAGGAAAGCCCCGGAGGCTTGAGAGACCGGCACGTTATTGCCTGGGTTTTCAAACGTCATTATCAATCTGACACCTTAAAAGAATTAATAAAATATGGTTTTATTACTGACCAGGAATATGACGAATTGCTTGAGGCGCAGGAAAAACTCTGGCAAATCCGATATGCGTTACACGTCCTGACTGACAGAAGGGAAGATCGTCTGCTGTTTGATTATCAACGGGAACTAGCGGTATGGTTTGGCTTCCCCGATACCGGAAATAATGAATGTATCGAACAGTTCATGCAGCATTATTTCAAAACCGTTCAAGGTCTGGAGCGTTTAAACGAAATCTTGCTGCAGGTATTTAAAGAACAACTGATTGACCCCAATAGCGCCAAAGCCATTCAGGAAATTGATGAGAATTTTAATGCTGTCGCTGGTTTCATTGAAACAAAACATGACAAGGTATTTGTCAATGACCCACTGGCGCTGCTTAAGGTTTTTTTGGTGCAACAAAAACATCCTGAATTAAAAGGCATACGCGCGACTACGATCAGGGAAATTCGAAAAAACCTGGATTTAATTGATGATGATTTCAGAAATAATCCTGACGCACGACAATTGTTCATCGAAATTTTCAGACAGCCGCATGGCATCACGCATGCATTAAGATGGATGAACCGGTTTGGGGTACTGGCCGAATATTTGCCGTGCTTTGCCAATATCGTTGCCAGAATGCAATATGATTTATTTCATATCTATACTGTCGATGAGCACACTTTGTTTGTCATCAGAAATTTACGCCGTTTTGCACTAGATGAGCATAATGAAGAATTGCCTTTTTGTAATATGGTTTTTTTCCGCATCAACAAACCGGAAATTCTGTTTTTGGCAGCATTATTCCATGACATTGCCAAAGGCAAAGGCGGCGACCACTCTACACTGGGTGAGGATATTGCCAGAGATTTTTGCACTCAACATCTAATGTCCAAGCATGATACTGAATTGATTGCCTGGCTGGTAAAAAACCATCTATTAATGTCCATGACGGCTCAACGTAAGGATATCAGCGACCCGGATGAAGTTTTTGAATTTGCCAAACTGGTCGGAAATACTGAATATCTGAATCATCTTTATTTATTAACTGTTGCGGATATCCGCGCAACCAGTCCGAAACTGTGGAACTCCTGGAAAGATTCATTGTTAAGGGAGCTGTATATCTCCACCCACAAGACCTTACGATTAGGGCTTCAAGCTCCATCTGACTTGCAGGAACGCATCAAAGAAACCCAACTGGAAACACGCATGATATTGCAAAAACAAGGCATTTCAGATCAAACAATTGACCGGGTATGGGAACATTTCAAAGATGACTATTTCCTCAGATACTACCCTGACGAAATTGTCTGCCATACCACCGCCATTGCATCCAGCAGTGAACAGGATTTACCTTTGGTTTTATTACGTCCGCAAACACAACGAGGCAGTGCTGAAATATTTATTTACGCAAAAGACCAGCCTGGAATTTTTGCCGATTGCACCAATATTCTTGATCAATTGGGCTTGACTATTCTGGACGCCCGAATTGTCTCAACAAAAGATTTTTATACGCTAAACAGCTTTCAGGTATTAGAACAGTCCGGCAAACCAATCAAAGATTTGTATAGAGAACTAAACATTATTTCTGCGATAAGAAAAAATTTACTCGAAGGCAAAACCAGCTTTTCTACAAATTTTTTCAAATTATCCCGCCAGGCGAAAAATTTCCCTATCAAGACCCAAATCAATTTTCACCAGGATAGCCAGCACCATTGCACAATTCTGGAACTTGTTACCACAGACCGGCCGGGACTGTTGTCACGAGTCAGTAAAGTATTGCTGGAGCACGATGTCCATCTGAACAGCGCAAGAATTACCACGATTGGCAGTCGGGTAGAAGATATGTTTTATATCACCGATGAGAAGTTACAACCAATCACCAATCAAGATCAATTAAATAATATCAAAACCTCAATTCTCGGCTATCTTAAGACTGAAGAATCTGGGAAGAATGAACCACAAAGCCAATAATCACCGTATCGGCCAATGGATGGTTTATCTGGCCTGGATTCTGTTTCTTGGAATCCTGACTATGGCTTTTACAAAATACCTGGACCGACAAAATAATCCTAACCAGGAAATTGCCATCCAGTATGATGTAGATAAAATTGCTGAAGTCATATTGCAAGCAAACCGTCAGGGGCATTATCTTGCAAATGGCAACATCAATGGTCAAGCCGTTACTTTTTTACTCGATACCGGCGCCACCCATATCAGCATACCGGAAAAAATCGCCAAACGTTTGAAACTGACAAAGGGATTCCCAATGAAAGTCAGTACTGCAAATGGCATGATTACCGTTTATGACACACGTCTTGATTCAGTCGGTATTGGCGCTATAACGCTACATGATATTCGAGCCAACATAAACCCTTACATGAAAAGTAACGAAATATTGCTGGGTATGAGTTTTATGAAGCATCTGGAATTAATTCAACGCAACGGCCAACTGATATTAAAATTTCCGCCTTAAAATAAAAATAATTATGTTTTATTTCTCCCTGCCAATTATCACCTCCCAAAGCTCCTTGTTATCCTATGTCGATCTTCTTGCCATTAGCACAGCACTGTTGTTGATTCTTTATATCAGCGCTCCGGAACCGGAACCTTTCCCAGACATCCCCAAAATTAAAACCTTCCGTGACTATTTGTTTGCTGCCTGGTGCGGATATTTACCATTATGGAAAATATTCTGGTCTTTTTTTATTCTGCTAAATGGCGCTCTGATTTACATTGATTATCTGGCAAAAACCGGCACCTTGACTGTTTCAAGTTGGGACGTTGCCCATTTTGTACTTATCAATCCCATTATCTGGTGGTGTGTTTCCATTTGGCGAGCATCATTTAACACCCATTCTAAATTCTGGGCAGCTTCTGCCCGATTAGTAACATTGGCTATAGCGCTGGAATACGCGCTAAAACTATACATTAGAATTCAGTACCCCAGGATTTTCTTTGACTGCCAGGAATTAATGCTGGATTATGGCAATTGCTTTTAGAAACAGCCTAAGTTCTATCCTATTTTGCCGTTGACCGTCAGATCGTGCTGACAATTATTTTTTATTTCATATAAATTCCCTGCTTCTAAGCTCGGCCTACATTCGACAGAAAACTCTTTATAAACAATCGCATAAGCTATACATCAACGATTGTGAAATTTACTGTGTTCTTCAAACAAATTCACCAATAGACAGGCCGACGGTTGATAAATATAATGGCCAAATCACTAACAGTTTAATCGCCTTTTTGTAGCTTCCCGCCATATCATCGAATAAATGAATAAAAAATCAAACAATAATGTATTCATTAATCTTTACTTTTCTATCTGATGCGTAATCATCAAAGATTTGCTATTGCCATTCATTAGGGATGGCAGCAAACCCAATTATGTTTTGCATCAAGACAGGAAAGGCCTGCATTCTTGCAGTTTTTATTGGTCTATTAGGTTCACTTTTTAGTTTAACCCCTTGGGGAGAGAACCTTGAAGAAGCAGGACTCGACTGGTTTTATACAATCAGAGGCCCACTACAGCCGCCCAAAGATGTCGCAATCATCAGCATCGACAAGTTATCTGCTGAGGTACTGAGGTTACCTGCCGATCCTGAAAAATGGCCCCGATCTTATTATGCTGAACTGATCAACAAACTTAATCAACAAGCGCCGGCTATCATTGCCTTCAATATTAACTTTGCTGAACCGCGCGACGCAAGAAATGACCAAATCCTGGCTGAAGCAATGGCTTCGGAAAAAAATGTCATCCTCAGTAACTACCTTGAAAGGCGCTCAATTTTCGTTAACAGAAAATCTCGTTCTAATATTCCCAACATGGTTAGTGAAAGAGTTGTATACCCTCTTCCACTACTGGAAAATGCGGCATTGGATGTCTGTCCATTCCCCCTGCCAAAAACTTCTTCATCAGTAAAACAATTCTGGATATATAAAGCCAGTGCAGGTGGAACCCCTACCTTCCCCAGCTGTATTTTCCACAGCTCCATTTTAAAAAAGGTTTTTCCGGAATTATCAGAGTTACTGGTAAAAACAGATCAAAATTTAGCTTTACTACTTTCAGAGCCATTTACAACCACTAATTTCGTTCAAAAAATTTATAATCAATTTAAAATTGACCCATCTCTTTTAGCTCGTTTTCAAAACATACTGGAACAATCCAGCTTTCCATCAAAAAAAAAACAATTACTGCAATCCTGGCTGAATTTTCATGATAGCGGCGACAGCTTGTACTTCAATCACTACGGAAGAGCCGGCACCATTACCACGATTCCTTTCTATCAAGCCCTGGTCAGCGATATATTGCGCCCGGAAACGTTCCATAACAAAATTGTTCTAGTCGGCTATTCTGAAAATATCCACCCGGAAAAAAACCCTGGCTTTTATAATGTTTATTCCGAATCTGCTGCGGATACCATTAGCCCGATTGAAATTGCTGCCACCGCTGTTGCCAACCTGCTTGACAATTCCTGGATAAAGCCACTACCTTTATCCCAGCAATTTCTCCTGGTCCTACTTTGGGGCATGATGCTGGCGGGTTTCTGCCGGTTTTTTTCATACAAAAAAGTAGTCTTGACTATCATTCTTGCCTGTTTGGTCAATGTTTTGCTTTGCTATTATTTATTCAAATATTTTAATCTTTGGCTACCCATCATTACGCCAATTTTCATTCAAGCGCCGCTAGTTATATTGACTGCATCCATTTTCCACTATATCTCCAACAACCTTTCCCATCAAAACCTGCAAAAAGCTTTTAGTTTTTATTTACCCAAAGACGTAGTCGATAAAATCTCCAGCCAGCCTGCCAGTGAGTCCATGAATAGTTACGGGGAATTGAAGCAAGGTGTTTGTTTGGCCACCGATGCAGGCCAATACACAACCCTGTCCGAATCCAAAGACCCCATGCAGCTGGCAGACTTAATGAACCAGTATTATTCGGTTATGTTCCCACTGGTACAAAAGCATGGCGGCATCATTTCTGATGTTATTGGTGATGCCATGATGGCATTGTGGGCCGTTTCCAAAGAAACTGACAATCCCCAACAAGAAGCTTCTCAAGCTGCAATGGAAATTATCAACGCGATTGATGAATTTAATCAACGCCAACCGGACCAGCTTCCGACCCGTATTGGTTTGCATTATGGCAGTATGCGACTGGGCAATGTTGGGGCCAAAGAGCATTATGAATATCGGGCAGTGGGAGACATTATCAATACTGCCACCCGCATCGAAGGCTTGAATAAGTTATTAGGAACGCGAATTCTGGCTTCGGAACAAATCACACGGGGTTTATCCGGTTTTTTTACCCGGGAAGTTGGTCAATTTATTCTTAAAGGTAAAACCAAACCCATCATCATCCATGAAATAATTGGTCTGGAGCAAGACATTCCTGAGTCGTGGTTTACTTTAAAATCAGAATTTTCTAAAGCCCTGAACTTCTTCAAAAACAGTCAGTGGTTAGAAGCACTCCAAGCTTTCAGCAACATCAAAAACAATTTTCCCAATGACGGTCCAACCCTGTTTTACATACACTTTCTGGAAATACATCAACCTTTCTATATGGAAAAAACAGAACTTCCTCAATTACCAGCGGTAATTGAAACCGAAAAACTAAATGGTCGGATTGCATTTTAATGGCACAAACGAGCTACTAAAACTTTCGAAAACAAATCGAAAATGGGATCTACTTAGTTTTTATGTTAATCTCTACTTTCCTTCAACCCACATAATATACAGTATTCGTGTATCACCATTCCTTATAACACGTAAGAAATAGATGCACTAAAGATAAATAATGGCATCATTTACAAGAACAACAAAATGGCTCTTCTTCTCAAACTGTCTTTTTTTCTTTTTTTTATCATTCCTTTCCGGTATTACAATAGCATCAGAATGTGAACAATGGCTTGCCAGGATTGCCTCTGGAAATGGTCGCATTGAAATTCAGCATGCTAATCAATCCTCATGGCAACAAACTGCCAGCAACGAAATTTTTTGCCCGGGTGATAAAATTCGAACATTACGCCATAGCAGGGTAACACTGGAATTCAGTAATCAATCTTTGGTGACACTGGAACAAAACAGTACCCTGATCTTCCCCGCCCCTACTCAAAATCAATCACTTTCCTGGTTTATCAACTTTTTCAAAGGTTCGGCATTTTTTAGAAGCCGAAAATTCCATCAACTGGAAATTCATACTCCTTTCGTTAATGCAGTCCATGAAGGTACGGAATTCTTGGTTACCGTCAAAAACAACCGCACTGAAATTACAGTATTTGATGGCCGTGTTGCCGCAAAAAATCAGGCTGGCCAAATCAAAATTGAAAAAGGCTTCATGGCAATTTCTACTCAGAATCAAGCCCCTCAGAAACGCCCCATAACCATAAATCAGGAAGATGCTGTGCAGTGGGCTTTATATTATCCACCCATTGTTGATTACCAAAAACTGGCATCAGTCATCCATACCCCGGACATTCAAAAAGCCTTATCCGCTTATCATCATGGCAATATTTATCAAGCGCTTACCATTCTGGAACATACGCCAAAAACCCTGCAGAATGAATATTTTTTCGCTTTGAAGGCATCTTTACTTTTAACAGTGGGAAGTGTTGAAGAAGCTCTTGATGACTTGCAACAAGCAGAGAGACTGGAAACGACATTCGGCACCGCAATAGCTCTTAAATCAGTCATTGCTTTAAGCAAGAACCAACTCTCCAAAGCTGAAAATCTGGCATTGCAGGCCACTAAACGTAATCCTGAATCGGCTATCGCAAAAATCGCCTTGTCCTATGTGTATCAGGCCAGGTTTGATATCGACAAAGCATTGCTTGCCACCCAGCAAGCCACACATTTGTCGCCCGAAAATGCTTTGGCCTGGGCCAGATTGGCTGAATTACGCCTGGCTTCAGGAAATCGAAGTGGCGCACTTGATGCGGCTGCAAAAGCCCAAATCCTCAACCCAGAACAGCCCAGAACCCTAACCATCCTTGGTTTTGTCTATCTAGCCCAAATTGAGATCGAACGAGCACAGCTGGCTTTCAACCAAGCTATTAAATCAGATTCTTCCGATCCCCTCGCCCATTTAGGTTTAGGTCTGGCAAAAATCAGATCCGGTTTACTTGCAGAAGGAACCCGGGAATTGGAAACTGCCGTCAATTTAGATCCTAACAATGCCCTTATTCGTAGCTACTTGGGGAAAGCCTATTACGAACTCAAAAATGAAAACTTTGCGGCAACTGAATTTACTCTTGGTAAAGAAATGGATCCAAATGACCCGACTCCGTGGTTTTACGATGCCATTCTTAAACAAACGCAAAATCGACCTATCGAAGCCTTCCATGACATGCAAAAAGCCATCGAATTAAATGATAACAGAGGTATTTATCGCTCAAAATTGCTGCTTGACGAAGATTTAGCAGCCCGTAGCGCCAGTCTCGGAAGAATTTACAATGATTTGGGTTTTCAACAACTCGGCCTGGTTGAAGGCTGGAAATCGGTGACTATTGATCCGGCAAATTATTCTGCCCATCGCTTACTGGCCGACAATTATGCCGCTTTGCCACGTCATGAAATTGCCCGTGTCAGCGCTCTTTTGCAATCACAATTATTACAGCCGATTAATATCACGCCAATTCAACCACGTCTGGCAGAAAGTGATCGTTTAGCTTCCAATACTTTAGGAAGCACCTCTTTTAACGAATACAATTCGCTATTCGAACGTAACCAATTTACCCTGCAAGGGTCTGGCATAATTGGCAATAAAGGGAGTTATGGAGAAGAATTGGTTCATGCCGGCATTTGGAACAAATTATCATATAGCATTGGACAATACCATTTCCAAAGTGATGGAGTCCGCGAGAATAACGCTATCAAACAAGACATCTACAATGCCTTTGTCCAATACCAATTGACAGACAAACTGAACCTGCAATTTGAATATCGCTACAATTTCCTGAAAAATGGCGATTTGAGCCAATATTTTAACAACCGTTTGTTCTCAAATACCTTGCAGGAAAAATTCAAACGGCAACTTTACCGGGTTGGCGGACATTTTCAACCCGATCCTGCAACGAATATTCTGTTTTCAGGTATTTATACCAAAGATGACTTTTCTTCAGGTTTTACCACCGAATTTGCTAGCGACTCTCTCCCGGTCAGTATAAAGGACAATGCAGATACCTTCAGCATTGAACTGCAAATGATCAAAGATTTCAAATGGGCTAAATTGATTGCTGGTGCTGGCTATATCAACAATAACCAACCGCAAAATGTGTTGCTAACCCAAAATATTCATATCCCGGGCTTTTTCATTCCTGGCTTTTTTAACATTCCTGCCAAAGATGTTGCTCTCAAAATCAATACCCGTACCGATCGAGATTCAGACCACATTAACGCCTATCTTTATTCTTTTCTGACTTATAAAAATCTCACTGCTATTTTAGGCGTCAGTTTTGACTCCATCGATAATCATACCTTACCCGACATTCAGCGCTTTAACCCCAAACTTGGCCTACTCTGGAACTTGTTTGACAGCACCACTCTACGAGCCGCCTATTTTCAAGGGGTGAAAAAAACATTTAGCGCCAATCAAACTATTGAACCCGCACAAATCGCCGGTTTTGTACAATTTTTTGACGATGATGCCGGCACAAAATATGAGCACTTTGGTTTAGGTATCGATCACAAATTTAATCAATCCACTTATTTTGGGCTTGAAGGCACTTATCGAAAGCTGAAAGTTCCGGTTGTTGTTTCAGAACCAGATATCCCGCTAATTGATGACAGCAGTCCTGATTTTATCCAGGTAACAGCTGATTCAGCCTTTATACAATACGAACGCCAACATGAATTTACTGCCCGAAGCTATTTTAACTGGACCCCAACCAAACAAATTTCAACCAGTATAGAGTACCAGTTAGTCATACTTGACCGGCAAATTAGCAAAGAAATATCGAACAGCAACCCTTTCCTTAGCGATATTATTACTCATCAAGTACCCATATCATTAAATTTCTTCGCCGCCAATGGCTTATATTCTAAATTTCGTGCCACCTTTGTTAAACAGCGGGTTCGCAGTGATGCTGCTGAAAACTCTGGACACGAACATTTCTGGTCAATTGATGCTCTTATTGGCTACAAATTCCCTAAAAGATATGGTCGTGCTGAATTCGGCATCAGAAATTTGTTGAATGAAAATTACCAGTATGCGGATAGAAACCTGATTACTGGCTTACCAAGCAGAGCGCGATACTTACCTGAACGTACACTTTTTGGTCAAGTGATTTTTGATTTTGATGTTTTTTGATTTCCATTGCGTGTCACTTCATCAGAATTTACTGACCGCAGTAAATAAAAGTGTTAATCTAAAACTTGGCAATTAGCCCAAGAAAACTGTTCCAGACTACGCATTTATATAACAAAAACAAGCGAGGCATATCATGAATAATCGTAAACTCAAACATCTCATTATTTCTGTTTTCATCTCACTATTGCTGATTTCAACCACTCAAGCAGAAGAAAACCAATCCTATTCAGAAGTCTACGTGCCTGAATTAGCGGACGATGGATCAGTTGTATTTACAAAAAAATCAACTGCAGAACTGGAGCAGCCCGCTGCACCCGTTTTAAAACTGCGCAGCACATCCGTAAAATGCTGTGCTGATGTTCCCATTCGCACACCTGGTGGAACGACTATTATCAAAGTTTGCAGACAATTTCCTGGCAGCCAATGTCCATCCGGCACTCAAAAGCAGTAAGGAACGAATATGAAATAACTTTAATAACTGGCTTGTCTTTTTATCCGTCTTCTGCGTAGTAAAAATAGTTATACTGTTTACGGCCAAAAATACCTCAATACAATCACAACAATTGCTTTATATTCAGTATGTTACAGAATGTAAAAAGTGTATTTTTCAGCGTAAACAGTATACATAGCTGGCTATGCGCCTATTTCTACGCCTTGAATACGAATAAAAATACGGCGCCAATTGCCATGCCAAACTTATTCCGTGCTCATTCCTAAAACATTTAACAAAGACCCTCTTCGAACGAAGGGGGGTTATGAAGTAGAAATAACCGCCGTCCGCATCCCCGGTAATATTACCATTACATTGCTTTCCTCCTTTCATAACGCTTACTATTCCATCAAAACAAAAAGAACTCATTTTTCTTTATGTAATATCTAATAAAAAAAACGGATCCAGGGATGAAGAAAAAACAAGTTCATATTAATAAGAAGATCACTCTTATGGATGGCGGCTATGATACACAGCAAAGTTTACCTTTTTTTTCTTTTTCTCATTACTTCGCTTTCACTTGAAGCCTCACCCGAGTGTGAGCAATGGGTCGCCAGATTGATATCGGCAAAAGGAAAAGTAGAAAAATTAACAAAAAATCAAACAAGATGGCGGCCCGTCAGCTCCTACGATAGTTTTTGTTATGGTGACAAAATCCGTACCGCACGAAATAGCCGGGCAAAACTTAAGCTCATTATCGAACCGGCCACAACCGTGGAACTAGAGCCGAACAGCACCCTGACCTTTCCCGATACAGTTAAACAACACGATTTACGCCTTAATCTGATTCAACAGTATCTGTTCTGGTTGGCGAAAGTTGTTGGTCATCCGGCAACTAGTTAAAACATGGTAATTTTACCATTAAATTGCATTTTCAAAGACATTGAGCATACAATGCCGACAAAAGCAAATAAAAATAAGGCATAGCCGAGAATGCGTGGAAATGAAAAATCTTCCTCTATAAAGATTGAAAAATAAAAACCATTAAAGAAACATTGTGCTAATAAATACCCGACTTTATTTTACTGTCATCATTCTCAGCTTTCCATACGTTGTGAAAGCAGCGCCGGAGTGTGAGCAGCAGTGGATTGCCAAATTAGTCTCAGCCAAAGGCCAGGTTGAAAAACTAGGGTATCGTCACTCACAATGGATTGCTGTCAAAAAAGATGAATATTTTTGCCAGGGCGACAGACTTCGCACCAACCGGCATAGCCGAGTAACGATCGAACTTGGCAATGAATCTCTGGTGACATTAGAACAAAGCAGTACCCTGAGTTTTCCAATCCTGAACAAGAGTAAATTCTCCTGGTTACTGGAATTATTTGAAGGCGGCGCATTTTTTAGAAGCCGTCACCCACACCAACTTGAAATTGATACCCCGTTTGTTAATGCCGTCCATGAAGGTACTGAGTTTCTAGTTCGGGTATCTAAGCAACAAACAGAAATTACCGTTTTTGACGGACGGGTTGCCGCCGAAAACCAAACTGGCCGGGTACTAATTAATAAACAACAAGTTGGCATAACCGGCAAAGACCAGATCACAAGGGTGAAAGCACTGACCATTCATCCTAAAGACGCGGTGCAATGGGCGTTATATTATCCACCCATTGTAGATTTCCAAAACCTTGAAACCATACCAACTTTACAAACAGCCCTAAATGCTTATCAACAAGGCAATGTCTACCAAGCCTTGCAGCTTTTAGAAAAAGTTCCAGCACGCCAACAAGATGATCATTTTTTTGCCCTGAAAGCTTCCTTATTATTAACCGTTGGCAGCGTCACCGAAGCATTGCAGGAAGCTGAACATGCACAACAAATAAAAGCAACCAGCAGCACGGCACTGGCCATTAAAACCATTATCGCCGTTACCCAAAACCGGACAGAACAAGCATTAACACTGGCACGAAAATCCACTCAGCTAAGCCCAGGCTCTGCGGTAACTCAAATTGCACTTTCCTATGCCCTGCAAGCCGCTTTCAAAATTCCTGAAGCACTGGAAGTCACTCAACAAGCCGTAAAACTAGACCCCGGCAATGCTCTGGCTTGGGCGCGACTGGCAGAATTACAACTGTCAACCGGCAAACGCAGCGATGCCCTAGAATCGGCAAAAAAGGCCCAACAACTCAATCCTCAACTGGAACGCACTCAAACCGTATTAGGTTTTGCCTATCTGGCACAAATTGATATAGATGAAGCGAAAACGGCTTTTAACAAAGCCATCGGCCTGAATTCAGCCGACCCATTGGCATGGCTGGGAACCGGGTTGGCAAAAATCAGAAAAGGCGACATAAAACAAGGCACTCGTGATCTAGAAGCCGCCGTTACCCTTGACCCCGACAACGCCATCATGCGGAGTTATTTGGGAAAAGCCTATTATGAACTTAGAAATGAGGGCTTTGCGGCAACGGAATTGGCCATCGCCAAGAAAATGGACCCCAACGACCCAACCCCGTGGTTTTACGATGCGATACTGAAACAAACAACCAACCGGCCAATTGAAGCGTTGCATGATATGCAGAAAGCGATTGAATTGAATGATAATCGCGGGGTTTATCGGTCCAGGTTGTTGTTGGATGAGGATACCGCAGCAAGATCCGCCAATATGGCCCGTATTTACCAAGACTTGGGTTTCGATCGCGTAGCACTTAAACAAGCCTGGACTTCGCTCGGCCAAGACTATACTAATCCATCAGCACATCGGTTTTTATCTGACACTTTGCAAGGCAGGCCCAGGCAACGTATTGCTAGAGCCAGTGAATTACTGCAAGCGCAATTATTCCAACCGATTAATACCGTGCCGGTACAGCCGCAATTAACCGGTGAAAATATTGGTATTCTCAATTCCACCGGCCCTGGCAGTCTCTCATCCAATGAATATGATCCATTATTTACATCAAATGGCGCTCATATTTTATTAAATGGTGCCATTGGCAGCAATGATACTCGTACTGATAGCGCCATTATTACAGGAGTTTATGACCAATTTTCGATCAGTTTAGGCCAATTTCAATATCGGACTGACGGTTTTCGTAAAAATGATGATTATAAGCGAAATATTTACAATGCTTTTGCTCAAGTTGCTATTACCCCTGATTTGAATATTCAGGTTGAGTTTAAAAGAGAAGATGTTACTGCAGGTGATGTTCCGTTGCGGTTTAATGGGTTTCATCAGGAAAATTTCAGGGAAAGTATTGATCAGGATTCAGCTAGGTTTGGGTTGCGGTATAAAATTTCTCCAGAACAGGATTTTATTTTTTCTGCTATCTACACAAAGTTTAAAGAACAAGAACTTAATCCTACAGTGGTAAAAAAAGAAATTCCCTTGCCTACAATAATAAAAAAAAATGATTCAGAAGGCATTGAACAAACAGCTTATCAATTGGAAGCCCAATATTTATTTAATTTAGAAAGATTTAATTTCATCTTGGGTATCGGATACAACAACCTAAAATCTGAATCAATTCAAAAAAGAATTGAAGAAATAACCACAACCAATCCATTACCATTTGGCCCCCCCAAAAAAACTACAAGAAAAAAATTACCAATACGTAAAAATTTTGAGAAACAAAGTTTTTTTACCAGTTATATCTATTCGCAATATCACATAACCCCCAATTTAACCACCATTCTAGGTCTAAGTTTCGAAAACTACGAAACAGAGATATTTGATAGAAAGCAAATCAATCCAAAATTTGGTTTAATCTGGAATCCTTTTAATAAACTAACTTTCCGCGCTGCTGCTTTTCGAACTTTAAAAAGACCTTTAACTGTCAATCAAACTATTGAACCGACACAAATAGCTGGATTCAATCAATTTTTTGATGATAACAATGGAACCCGAGCTTGGCAGTATGGAATAGGCATTGATATTATGCCTACCAACAATCTATATGTCGGTGGCGAATTGTTCTGGCGCCATACAACAGAACAAATTACCAACACGACATTTCTTGAACCCTATAAGACGATCATAAAACCTCGAGATCGAGATGAAACCTCACATCTTGCATATATAAATTGGGCGCCAACCAATTGGTTAACAATCAGTACTAAATATCAATTTGATGATTTTGTAAGTGATTTTGTTGTTGGTGAAGGTAATAAATCACTACCAAGAAAAACTCTAACTCACTTTGTCCCAACTACCTTTAATTTTTTCCATCCTAATGGGATTTTTGTAAGAATTACTGCAAATTATATAAATCAAAAAACTGAATTTGTACGTCCCGAAGAAGAATTAAATGGAAGCGGGTTAGATTTTTTAAAAATTGAAAATGAAGATTTTTGGACATTTGATGCAATTTTAGGATACCGACTGCCAAAAAAATTAGGCTTTTTCAGTCTCGAAATTAGAAACTTGTTCGACAATAAAGGCTTTAAATATAACAGTGTTTTTGATGCGAGCGGTCCTCAACTGACTCGTTTTGTCCCTGAACGTGAAATATTCTTTAAAATGAACTTATCTTATTGAATATTTCAAATTTAAAAAAATTTATAACAAAAAGGAGAACAAATTATGCTTACTAAAATCATAGTTATCATTGTATCAAGCACAATCCTTGTTTCTTGTGGTTTTTATCATCATGATAAACATCACCCTCTCGATAAACCTGCTCTAGTACCACAGTTGATACCTGAGTTAGCCAAAATTAAGGCTGTCCATGCAGTAGCAATAGATTTTGATAAAAACACTCCAAAAGTAATAAACGTTGCCACAGGAAGAGAGGTTACACCGTGTGGAAAATTCGAAAATAAGCAAGTTGAGAACAATGTAATTCAAGATACTTCTAAAAACTTACTCCACCAAGAATACAATACCGCTAGTAGTTGCGATGCAAAACTTGTTAACCCTAGCGCAGCCTTGCGTAATGCTATAAATAGCACTAAACAAAGTTTTAAAGGAACATTGATGAAAAATGGAAAACTGACTAAATTTACTGGCCATGTGATTGTAATTATGAATTATGAAGGAAGCTATTGCAATACCACATTTGCTGCAGGTACTCAACGTGATAGTTGTTATAGTTTACAGGATCTTTGTAATTACTATTTCCAGCAATATCCTGAGTTAACTCATGAAAACACTCCAATTTACTTGCCTATGTGTGCCCCGTTTATTTAACTTAACTCGTAAATTTGTAAGACGGAGGCGTAAGTTGGAATAAGCAACCATTTACCAACATTGTGCGCAACATAACCACTAAATGGTGGTATGCATTATCGCTTTTCCACACCCTACACAGCAAATAAAATTTGGGGAGATACGGAGCAAGATTTAAGAACCTGTTCAAGATCTGACATTAATAGTATCATTTAACAATTTGAAAGATGAAAGATGAACGATGGAAGATAAAAGATACCCGAGTGATATAAGTCGAGAACAATTTGAAAAGATTCAACC
>JALSJK010000140.1 GCA_026989395.1 Methylomonas sp. | reverse complement strand
TAGATTACAGAGATACGCTTGATGCAGATGTGCGTGTGGAGCGTTTGCTAAACATTCTGAAAAATGAGCAGGATGAAATTATTTTAGTGGGTTCCAGTATGGGCGGTTATGTTTCTCTGGTTGTTTCTGAGCAGGTGAAGGCCAAGGCATTATTTTTACTGGCGCCAGCGTTATTTATGGAGGGCTATCAAAAACAGTCCTATGTTTCTGATTGTCAGAATATTGAAATTGTTCATGGCTGGTCTGATGAAATTATTCCGGTTGAGCATTCCATTCAATATGCAAAAGCTGCCGATTGTACGCTGCATTTGATCAGTGGCGATCATCGTTTAATGGGTTCGCTTGATTTGGTGGCAGCGTTATTTCAGGGTTTTCTTGCCCGGATCATTCAAAGGTAATATATCAGTTTCTGGAGATACCGAATCCAACAAGTGGTGTGCAGAAGTCACGATATCTGTCATTATCGTGGCTAAAAGCACTCCTACACCTATATGGGGATTAGGTGATTTAACAACGTCAAATTAAACTTTCAACAAAACGGGGTACTTCCTCAGCCGCTGTGTTTTTTAACCAGGTTATATGGGAGGCAACGTATTCCATCTCTGGAGAAACAAGAACAATGTCTGTTTCCTTGGCTACAAAATGGATTAAAGATGCGGCTGGATGCACCCGCAGTGAAGTGCCAATGACAAGTAATAAATCTGCTTGACTGACAATTTTACAAGCCTGTTCAAATTCCGGAACGCTTTCCCCAAACCAGACAATATGAGGCCTGAGTTGGCTGCCTTTTTCGCATTTATCGCCCAATGCGATGTCTTTTTCACCCAGGTCATAAATAAGATTTTTATTAACGGTGCTGCGTGCTTTCATGATTTCGCCATGCAGATGAAGTACATTTTTTGATCCGGCACGTTCATGAAGGTCGTCAACATTTTGGGTGATAATGCTGACCTTGAAATGCTTTTGCAATGTTGTCAAAGCGATATGTGCTGCATTAGGTGCTGCTTGCCTGACTTGTTGTCTGCGTAAATTATAAAAATCCAGCACTTTCTTCCGGTCTTTTTTCCAGGCGGATGGGGTGGCAACTTCTTGAACTGAATATTGTTGCCACAGCCCGTTGGGATCACGAAAGGTATGCAATCCGCTTTCTGCGCTGATTCCGGCGCCTGTAAAAACGATAATATGTTTTTTGTGGATATTGGTTTGGCTTGTCATGTTGTTTTCCAATAGTTTTGGGTGGGCGGCATTGAGTAGTTAATGCCGCTTGTTGATCAATTGATTTTTAGCCGGTGGGAATTGATAATAGCCGGGCTAAATATCTGCTATAAATCCGATGCCTTTGGATTGATAGCGTTGTTTAAATGAGACCTCATTAGCAAGTTTTTGAAGCAGGTTTTCTGCATTCAGTTCAATATTGTCCAATCGGTTTTGACGTATGGCAGTGGCGAAATCTCCGGGGGTTAAAAAAGTATATTTGGCTAATTCTGCTTGATAATAGTGTTTGTTTTTTAATGGAATTTTCTTGTCTTTCAGGGTTTGTTCAAATAGTTTCCAGGCTTGTTCTGGTTTTAAATAATCAAATTTTATTTTTAGATCAAATCTGCGGATGGCTGCTGCATCAAGTGAATCAACCAGGTTGGTGGAGCAGATAAATAGACCATCAAAATTTTCCATTTGCATCAATAATTCATTGACTTGGGTGACTTCCCAGTTGTGTCGGGCCTCACTGCGGTTTTGTAAAAAACTGTCTGCTTCGTCAAGCAGCAACACCGCATTGTCTTGAGAGGCTTGGTTAAACATTTTGGCAATTTGTTTTTCGGTTTCTCCTAAATGCGAATTTAAAATATCAGAAGCGCGTTTTATTAAAAGAGGCAAGCCAAGCTGTTGTGCCACAAATTTGCCAAACTCACTTTTTCCGGTTCCGGGAGGGCCGTAAAGACAGAGTCGTCCGTGGGGATGATTTTTCAAGCCTTTGATTAATTGATTAATATCATGATCTGGGTTTAAGGCGTCAAGGCGATAAGACAAGGTAGCTTGGTTTTTGTTTTTTATTAATCGCCTGGAATGTCCCATGGCTTCAAGTGTGTTGCTTAACACTGTTTCCAGAACTTGTTCGGGGCATTGGTTTTGTTCATGAATGGCTGATACCACTTTACTTGCTCTTGCAATTAAAGCAGGCGCCAGATGTTCATTGCCTGCTGCTTGATGGATCCAGTGATTTGAAACGGGCAGATGGCGCAGGTACTTTTTTAGTATCTTAGCGCGTACTTTTCGGGGTGGCGCTTGCAGATTCAAGACAAAATCAAAACGGCGGATATAGGCATTATCAATTTGTTCAATATCATTGCTGATCCAGATGGCAGGGACAGGATTTTCTTCCAGTAACTTATTGACCCAGGCTTTTCTGTTCTCGACAGCAGAAATTTTGCCAAAGAATGAATCAGCGGGGAAAACGTCTTCAATTTCATCAAACAAAATCAAAGCTTGTTGGTGCTTGGATAAAACTTGTTGCGTTAATTGGTAGGCAGAAAAACGTTTGCTGCCATCAATGGCTTCACCTTCTTCGTTGGTAATGCTTACTTCAAAAAGGTTCATGTTCAGATCTGCGCTTAAGGTATGCGCTAATTCGCTTTTGCCGGTTCCTGGGGCGCCATGAATCAGAATGTTAATACCTTTCATGCCGGTTTTACGGCTTTGAAGCAAGTATTGTTTTATTAGCTGATATTCAGAACTGATGAAATTATAATCCTCAGGAATTAATTGCGCTGGTTTTGCAGGTTGAAAAAATTGATCAAAAAGTCCGTCTTTTTTTGGAGAAAACAGGATGCTGGAAAGTCCTTCCATGATCTCTAAACGGCCAGACATTTTTTCTGTTTTTGCTTTTGAAAAACGCAAAATACCGGCACGGGCAAACAATGAATTATTGCTTAAAGCAGTTTCGACTTTGGGTTCAGGCAGATCAAGCAGGCAGGATAAAACGTAGATAATGCTATTGGCATTCAAGTCATCCAATGTGTCAGCAATGTCATCTAAGCCGGAATGCGTGTGCAAGGTAATAACAAAATTCAGTATTTTCTTTTCAGTTTTGGAAAGACCGATTAGTTTGCAGAAATAATTCAGGTTGTTTTTGTATTTGGGGCAGATTTTAGGTTTTCTTTGGGTAAATTTTTCTTGTTGACGGGAAATCAGTCCAAGAAATTTTTTGGTCGTGATTTTTTCGTCTTCAAGGTGGCCTAAACCAATAGTTCTTAATATATTGCCATTGTCAGTATAAGAGAAAATACCATTGTTGAGTTGCTTGTAACCTTTTAAATTCAATAAAATGGAAGTGCCCCAAAGTGCTGCTAAATTGGCACAAGGGTGTTGAAGGGTGGAATATTTAGACTTTTTATGGCTTTTGGGCATAGAAAATATAACCTCAATAATTAATTTAAAAAGGGTTTTATTTCAAATTGTAAGGTTGCAATGCGACGAATGATGCCGCGTTATAAATTGAACCAGAATAGATTTATTTTGGTTGGTGAAAGGTGTATCTAGTTTTTAAGGAAGAAGATACCAGGCTCTAATGTATGTGATTTTGGTGATTAAAACCGAAAGGCTGGCGAGGATAAAATAGAAGAATGCTGATGGCGGAGAGGCAGGGATTCGAACCCTGGGAGGGCTACAAACCCTCAACGGTTTTCAAGACCGCCGCTTTCGACCACTCAGCCACCTCTCCAAGAGCCGGGTATACTAACGTATACTAGTCACTTTTTCAATTTTTATTTTGCAATTTTGTGGTGCAAATCAATATTAACAGGCTGGCAGGCTAAATCGAGAATGGTTATGAGGAATTCAAGGGGAGAAAACCGGAAAAATCAACAAGATTTTGATGTGGTTGTCATTGGTGGCGGTCCGGCTGGCACGACAGCTGCAACTCTGTTGGCAGATTCGGGCTGGTCGGTTTGCTTACTGGAAAAAGGGCGGCATCCACGATTTCACATTGGGGAATCATTATTGCCGATGAATTTGCCGATTTTTGAGCGGTTAGGCGTGCTTGATGAGGTTCGAAAAATTGGTATTAAGAAACTTGCTGCGGAGTTTAATTCAACTGTAACACCACTGGCCCAGGATACTTTTTATTTTTCCCGGGCAATTAATCCTGACCACCCTTGTGCCTTTCAGGTCAGAAGATCCGAATTTGATGAGCTGCTGTTTACAAATTGTCAGATACATGGCGTTTCAGCAATTCAGAATATTGAAGTTGTTGATGTAGATTTGGAGTCTTCTGAGCACAAAATCGTCAGAGCATTATCCAAAGATAAACAGCAGTCAGTATTTAGCTGCAAATTTGTTATTGATGCTTCTGGCAGGGAAACTTTTTTGGCCAACAAATTGAAATCTAAACAAAAAAACGCCAGACATCAGATGGCTGCAATTTTTGGACATTACCGAAATGTTCAGCGGCGAAAAGGTGTAGATAAAGGAAATATCAGTATTTATTGGTTCGGACAAGGCTGGATCTGGATGATTCCTCTAAGGGATGGAGTGATGAGTATTGGTGCGGTATGTTGGCCAGGGTATTTAAAAACCCGGAGCATTTCACTCGAAGAGTTTTTATCTAACACTTTAAGGCAGCTGCCTGAGGTTGTCAAACGAATCGAAGAAGCGGAATTAATAGGTAAGATACAAGCAACTGGAAATTATTCTTATGCTTCATCCACTATGATTGGAAATGGATATTTGCTGGTGGGTGATGCTTATGCTTTTGTTGATCCGGTTTTTTCAAGCGGTGTGTTTTTGGCCATGCAAAGTGCTGTTGATGCTGCAGAACTGATTGATAAATTATTGCAAGGGACAAGTGATTCTAAAAAACTCATTCAGGCCTATCAACGAAAGATCAAGCGTGGAATTGCGGCTATATCCTGGTTTATTTATCGCTTTAACACGCCTGCATTGCATTATTTATTAATGTCATCTGATGATTCCAAACAAAATAAATGGCAGATGAAAATGAAATCATCCGTGATTTCTATTCTTTCCGGGGATGTTTATGGGAATCCTAAGGTGACAGTGCCGCTATTGATGTTTAAAACACTATATTATCTACTGTCTTTAAAAAATTATGCAGAAACCATCCGATTTATGCGGTTCAAAGCAAAGCCGTGATAATCATTTTTGAGCTTGCAATTTTTTCCTGTGTTGTTTCCGCCGGGTAGGTGCTGAATCAGGCTTATTTGAAGGTGCTTTGGATTTAGAGTTCCTTTGCCCCGTCGTTTTTGTTTGTTTCCGCCCAGTTTTTGATTTGGGCTTTGGTTTTTTCTCTACTGCTAAAGAAACCTTTTCATAGCCTGTATTTTCCTCTCTGGGAATCTGTTTTTTCAGTAATTTCTCTATAGCTACCAATAAATGGGCTTCCTCTGGTGAAACCAAAGAGATAGACTCCCCTTCTGAACCCGCTCTGCCAGTTCGTCCAATACGATGGACATAATCTTCTGCAACGGCAGGAAGATCAAAATTCACCACGTGTGGCAGTTGGTCAATATCAAGTCCGCGCGCAGCAATATCTGTTGCAATCAGTGCAGTCACTTTGCCTTGCTTGAATTCTTCCAATGCTCTGGTTCTGGCGCCCTGGCTTTTATTGCCATGCAATGCGGCGCAGCGGATTCCATTTCTTATCAGTTGTTTGCTTAAACGATCTGCCCCGTGCTTGGTTCTAACAAAAACCAGGACTTGTTGCCAATTGCCATCACCAATCAGCCAGGAAATCAAATCTCGCTTATCCTCTCTTCTGACCGGATAAACACGTTGCGACACTGTGTCAGCAGCAACATTTTTTCTTTCAATAGCGACTTCAACAGGGTTATGTAATAACTCTCCAGCCAGAACTTTAATTTCTTTGGAATAAGTGGCCGAAAACAACAGGTTTTGACGCTGCTTCGGCAATGTTTTGATGATTTTATGAATATCTCTGATAAAGCCCATATCCAACATGCGATCAGCTTCATCCAGGACCAAAAACTGTACTTGAGAAAGGCTGACCTTTTTTTGATACAGTAAATCCAATAACCGGCCTGGTGTGGCGACAAGAATGTCTGTCCCCAGTTCAAGGCGTTTAATTTGATTGTTGATACTGACGCCTCCAAACACAACTTCAGAAAAAAACGGCAAATGTCTACCGTAGGTTTTAAAGCTCTCATAAACTTGCATGGCTAATTCACGCGTTGGCGTGAGGATTAATGCCCGGATTGGGTGTGGTTTCCTGGGGAGAGGTTGGTTATGGAGAAGCTGCAACAAAGGTAAAGCGAAACCAGCAGTTTTGCCGGTTCCAGTTTGTGCGCCAGCCAGTAAATCTTTGCCCTGTAGAATGACTGGGATGGCTTTTTCCTGTACCGGGGTTGGTTGCTCATAACCTTGTTCTAAAAGGGCTTGAAGTAAAGGTGGTGATAAATCGAGTTGCTCAAATGTCATGTATTTCCTGTGTGTGATAACGATTATCTAATACACTGTTTGGTATCAAAATAAAATTGTCTTTGAAAAAAATGTCCAGAATTTTTACCGTCACTGCGAATACCGCAATTGATCACTGTATTGAAGTTGATCAAATAACTTTGGAGAAAGCAGTTTTAGCGAAAAGCAATATTGAATATGCTGCCGGTAAAGGCGTCAATGTTGCAAAAACACTGGAATCATTAAATGTTCAGGTTTGTTGTTTGGGGTTTGTGGGGGATTTGTCACTGAATAAATTTAATGCGCTCGGTTCAGAAATGCTTAAGACTGATTTTACTGTTGTTGCAGGGCAAACCCGGTCAAATATTACGTTGATTGACACCCTGAACCAGCAAATGCATATCAGAACAAACGGATACAATATTACCACAAATGATTGCGAACGGCTGACAAAAAGGCTTGAAGTGAATATTGCTGAAGATGATATTGTCATTTTTTCAGGAAGTCTTCCGCCTGGAGCGCTGATAAATACATTACAGAACTGGATTGAGCTATGTCATGAAAAATCGGCAACTGTTATTCTTGATTCAAGTGGAGAAAGCTTGTTGCATGGCATTCAAGCACGGCCGTATTTGATTAAACCCAATGTTAAAGAATTAGAGGAGATTTCCGGTCAGACTTTAAAAAAGGAATCAGAAATTATTTCTGCAGCAAAACAATTACAAGAGAAGGGCGTACAGATTGTCTTTGTCTCAAGAGGGGAGCGGGGTGTTATTGTGGTTTCAGAACAAGCCGCTTATGTAGCCTGTGTGAGCGTGGATCAACCAATCGTCAGTAACATTGGTTGCGGTGATGCGCTGGTTGCAGGTCTAGCCGTATCGATTAAGAATAAATGGGGGTTGCCAGAAGCAATAAAATTTGCCTTATGTTGCGCGACAGCTAATCTTTTTACTCGAGAGCCGGGGAGAATTACTCTATCTCATTTCGAAATGTTAAAAAAACAAATTGTTGTTCGCAGTTTATGATGCCAGCAAAAAATAAAAATTTATCATTTATTCTCACATTTTTTTTGTTATTACTGGCTTTTCCTGTCATTGCACTGGAAAAGCCAGGATTAATGCTGGCAAAAGGTTTTCATTCATCGATCGATGTTACCAAATATTGGGTCAGTGAAAAACTTGACGGGGTACGAGCACGTTGGGATGGGCAAAAGCTGGTTTCCAGAGGAGGCGTCATTTTCAACCCGCCAGAGTGGTTTATTGAAGATTTTCCTGACGAAATGCTGGATGGAGAATTATGGATCGCGAGAGGAGAATATCAGCAAACGGTTTCAGTTGTCAGAAAGAAAATTCCGCATGAAGGTTGGCGAGAAGTCAAATTTATGGTTTTCGATTTACCATTACATCCTGGCGATTTTACTTCAAGAGTAAAGGTAATGCGCAAGCTAAAGCGCAGCATAGATTCACCTTATCTTGATTTTATTCGGCAATTTCGCGTGGCATCCAAGCAGTTATTAATGCGTGATTTCCAGAAGATTATCAGACAAGGCGGAGAAGGGTTGATGCTGCATCATCAGCGGAGTCTATATCAAAGTGGTCGTAGTAATGATTTGCTCAAACTTAAACCATTTCAAGAGACGGAAGCGGTAGTTATTGGCTATCGTCAGGGAAAGGGGAAGTTTTCTGGAAAAATGGGTGCTATTAAAGTTAAAACGGAAAATGGCAAAGAGTTCTATATTGGTAGTGGTTTTTCTACCTTAGAGAGGGAGAATCCACCTGAGATGAATAGCGTTGTAACTTTTCGATATCAAGGTTTGACGAAAAAAGGAATTCCCCGGTTTGCGGTATTTTTGAGAATTCGGGATGAACCCTAGAAATTGTGTTTTAAAAAAAGTTGCTGGAGGCGGCGGAGCCTTACCCCAATTCGTTATCCAAACCGAAAAACATCCATAAAATAAGTTTATTCAACACGTTGCGCAACATCCAATCCCTTCAGTTTGTCGGACTCCGAGAGAAAGTTAATTCTCTACATTTTCCAGAAACAGAGAACGGACGGGGGTTCGATTCCTGTTCGAAACCCGGCGTTGAAGTGGCTACACTAAACCGGACGCGTGTCGGACCCTGTCCGAAGAAATCAGAGAATACCGCCTCAAACAGAGAACGAACGTGGGGAGAATGGAGAGGGTCAGGTGGCTGGAGAGAGGTTTCAGAAAGATGTCAAAACGGCTGAACCCTTTGAATACAAGGGGAAAAAGAAAACCCGTCTACCTAGAGAATCACTCTGGAGAGACGGGTTGTCTTTTTTGAAATGGTGGAGGCGGGGGGAATCGAACCCCCGTCCGCGAGCACTCCGCCACAAGATCTACATGCTTATCCCGTGCTTTGATTTAACTGCTGGCTACCCGACGGGCCAAGAAAACCAGCAGCGATTTCGATTAAGTTTAACGCTTCAGGCTCCGAACTAAGCCTTGGCGCGATCTTATGTAAGATGACCCCTGGAATGTTCCGAAGAACTCAACGCGCATAAGCACACGTTGCCAGAGGAATGGTGCTGTTTTTAAGCAGCTAAAGCCATTGAGTAGTTATCGTCATTTGCGATTACTTTAAAGTCAGTAGGTTTTACGAGGTGTACTGTCCTCGGCATGCACTCGAGGTTTCGCTACCAGCGTCGAAGCCAGGTCGCCCCCAAATTCATTTTTTAGTCTAACCCAATAGACAAAGCTTCGCCAAAAAAATTCAATATTATTTGAGGGTGAGTGACACAGCCTTTAGCAATATCCCTAAAATATTGAAGATTTTTGATTGACTAATGAGGCATGTTTTAATCTCCAAGGAAATTCCGGAGAATTACATGGCCCTGGCTTATAGTGATAAATATGCCGCCCTATGTGTCAGCCTTGTTGTCGCATGCTTTTAAGCAAGTCTTGAAGACTGAGTGACTGACGAAAACTTTATTTTTAATACCTCTGTGCCCTATATATACTTTTTACGGTCAAAAATACCTCACTGCATCCATAATAATCGATTTACATTCAGTATGTTACAGAATTCCAAAAGTGTATTTTTCAGCGTAAACAGTATAACAACAATTCTTTTTTGGACAGGAATTAACAAATATTACTTTTTTAGTGTGGCGTTGTATTTGAACGTTGTTAATCCTAGCAAACCAGTGAATAAAAACCAGAACGCTGATGGAATTGGAACGGGATTGGTTTGGGTTGAGTTAAAATCAATTAACAATTTGAAATCCCCAGTTGGGAGATTAAAGTTTAACCACTCAAAATCAATTAGGAGGATGCCTGATGTTCCCATATCCTGAGCAAAATCCAGCCAGAGTTCATGAAAGTTTGGACCGCTATTTTGTTCGGTGATAATAGCGCTGTTATTTTCTCTAGTTAAAAACTGAAGATTCAGGTCGGTTGTGTAAATTGGAGCGTCCGTTAGGTTCAGATCCTGTTTTTCCCACCGAAGGCGAAGATCTGTTAGATAGGTTCCTGTCAAATTCCAGAGTGAAATAGCGAAATCCTCATCTGTTTTTCCAGTTTGCCAAGAGCCATTTAATTCAATCCAAATAGGGGATATGTCGCGGATTTGAATATCGAGATATGTTAACCCATCTTCTCCATCGTCATAAAACCAATTGCTTGACTCTGCATCAAAGCCAGTAACGATTGATGCATGAGTAACAGTTGCGATAAAAAAGATCAAAAATCCAGCAAGGAGCTGCAAGAGGGTGGATAGAAAAATTTTGCGTTGATGTTTGCTGTATTTTTGATTGATTGCTGTTGGCTTTTGTGAATTAGGCAATGAAATTTCTTCAAAAATATATGCACTCGAGTAGGAATTTAGAGGCGATTCCACATTGTTAAATTGAATTTTACTTGGCATCGCTTTTTCACCAATTCGTTGCGTTTAACTCAGGTTAATTTTATGTTTATCAATTAAACGATAAAGTGTAGCTCTTGTTACTCCGAGGACTTGAGCTGCTTTAGTGATTTTCTTGTTGGTTCTCCTTAAAGTAAACTGAATTAGGTGTTTTTCAGTTTCTCGGCGTGCTTCATCCAGTGTTTGAATGTGTGGTCTAACAACACGCCGGTCCAGTCCTAGATCTTCTGGGGTAATTAGTTTGTTGTCAGTCATGGTGATTGCCCGGTGAACTCTATTTTTTAGTTCCCGTACATTTCCAGGCCATTTATAAGCGAGCATGGCACCAATTGATTCTTCGCTAAATCCTTCAGCAATTGTTTGGTTATTTTTTGAATATTCCTCAAGGAAAAGTAATGCTAAAGGCATTATTTCATCATATCGGTCGCTTAGAGTAGGAACCGACAAAGGTAAAACATTAAGTCGGTGATACAGGTCTTCTCTGAAAGTTCCTTTTTCAATGGCGAGTTCAAGGTTTACATGAGTCGCCGCAATAATCCTGATGTCGACAGATATTTGTTCCGTTCCACCCAGGCGAACAAAGTTTCTTTCTTGTAAAAAGCGTAATAGCGTAGCTTGTAGTTCTAAAGGTAAATCGCCAATTTCATCAAGAAATAAAGTACCTTTATGGGCCTGCTCAACTTGACCGATTCTTCGCTGATGGGCGCCAGTAAAAGCTCCTTTTTCATGGCCGAAAAGCTCTGACTGTATAAGTTGGGCTGGAAGTGCGCCACAATTTACGGCTATAAAAGGATAGTTTTTACGGTCAGATTGATTATGAATGGCATTGGCCGCTACTTCTTTTCCTGTTCCGGTTTCACCCGTAATCAAGACGGAGGATGAAGATCTGGCAACTTTTTCAATATCGCGGACTAATTTCAAGCTGGCTTTATTGGCAGTTCGGCCAATTTTGTAGATAGTGTTTTTACTCCTTGCAGGGAGCGTTTCGATTGGAAACGTAATTTCTTTTTCGGAGTAATGGTTTTCTACAGAAAATGTCTTCATATAAAGTTTCTATTTAGTCTTAAAAGTTAATGCACTAAAATATAGTTCATTGAAACCCGAAGTTTTTTCGGATATATTCTTTTTACTTTATTTGTGAAGCCATTCTAAGGCTGGAAGATGTGCTGAACAACTGTACCTTTGTACAGTATTGTTGGATATTAGATGTATACTATTCGCGATTAAGAATACCCGGCTTTGCCCTCAATAATCTGAAACTTTTCATTCAACAATGCACGCAAAGGAGCATGATGCTCATCGAGGTTGTCGAAGAAGTTTGTACAAGCCTGTTTAA
>JALSJK010000139.1 GCA_026989395.1 Methylomonas sp. | reverse complement strand
GGGCAGGAATTATTCTCAGTTTAAGATCGCTTGTTCAATCCGGCGATCGATGGGAACAATTCTGGAATAAAATTAATCAATATGGGACGCAATGTTATACATGAAACATCATATTGAGGCTTCACCCTTGCAATTGTTAATTGAAAAATTGAATTTTATTGAAAAAGTCAGATCGAATTTTGGCAAGAACCGGTACAATATATCGTTCTATTAGAAATAGCTGGAAAGTATTCGGTGGTTTTGGATCAAGCACTGGCAACAGACAAATGAAAAAAGTAGTTTTAAAATTATTGCACAACTTTTGGGATTACCGGGACGAAATCATCCAAGCGAAATTCACTGGTTTTTTTTATATAGCCGTTAGCTTTTTTTTCATGATGTTCAGCCAGGTAAATGCAGCGGATAGATTTCCTGCTGCCGGCTTTAAAACAGTTCAAGCACTTGATGTTTATGCGGAAAAAAATACCATTCATGCGTTATATTCCGGCCTAGATAAAAAAACCGGAAGGCCGCTGGTAAGGTATCTCCATTCCTTGGATGCCGGTAAAACGTGGTCAGAACCGGTTACAGTAAATAAGGATATTGCGCCAGTAAAGCAGGCTCGGCGAGGTAATGATTTTCAGATTGCTGCTTTCGGTAATACGGTGATGGCAATTTGGAAAACCAAAGGTGGAGAGCCGTGGACAGGAAAGATTGTGGTGACTTTGTCTCGGGATTTAGGTAAAACCTGGGTCAAGATTGATAGCCCTGTCAGTGAAAAATTTGCCAAGGTTGATCAAGGCTATATGGATGTCACTGTAGATCAGGAGGGCAAATTTCATTTTGTTTGGTTGGATGACCGCGAAGAAGCGGGTAATACTCAGGGCTTACGCTATGCAAATTATTTGGACAATCAGCAGGTTGCTGTTTGGCAGGATCATAAGGATTTGGCGGCTAGTGTTTGCACTTGTTGCTGGAGTGAGATTGAGGCGGATATAAAAGGTAACGTTCATGTGCTGTATCGTGAGGATAAGCCGCGGGATATGAATGTGATTTCATCATTTGATGGTGGAAAATCCTGGCAAAAGCCAGGTGTGGTTTGGCCGTTTGGCTGGCAATTTGTTGGTTGCCCTCACCAAGGGGGCGGACTTGTCACTGCACAGTTGGAAGGAAAGACTGTTTTACATGCCGTGGTCTGGAATGGCAAGACATCAAATCGTGGTTTGTTTTATAGTCAATCCAGTGAATCGGGAAAATGGTCTCCGGTTATTAGGGTAGGTGATGATTCTAGTGCCTCGGGAGATATTGCGGCCATTGGCAATGATCAGCTTGCTATTGTTTATACCGCTGGTGATTCGGAAAAAAAACAGGTTTTAATGAAGGTTTCTGGTGATGGCGGAAGAAGTTGGTCAAAAGAGATAAAGTTAACACAGGATGGTGTAGATGCCTCACATCCAAAAATTGTGGGTGCGTTGGATGGGTTTCGCGTTTTCTGGACCGAGTGGCTGGATAACGGCAATGCTATTGGTATGATGTCAGTTTTATGATTTTAATGAAGTTTAAGAAATGAAAAAAATTAATATTTTATGGGTTGTTCTGCTGACAGTTTGGGCTGAAACAATATTTGCACATGCGATACTGGTAAAATCTTCACCGGCCAAAGAGGCATCGCTAAAGACTCCACCAACACGTGTGGATCTCTGGTTTGATGCGCCAGTCGGACCGAAATATACTGCGCTTGCCGTTGTTAACAGCAAAGGTGAGCGTGTTGATAACAAAGATGGAGAGCTGGAAGCATTCGATAAGTCGCATTTGAGTGCGACACTGAAAAAATTAACACCGGGACGTTACGGAATTCGTTATCGAGTGCAATCAGAGGATGGTCATATTGTAACCGGGAAATTATTTTTCGAAGTGACTGAGTAGATTATTGTTACATTATTGTTTTAGCCCGGAGGGGGCGTTGTGAAAAAGTCATTTTTTATTAGGTTGTTTATTATTTTTTTTCTATTTGGCGGAGGCCTGAAAGTGGTTCTGGCTGAAGGCCAGGATCAATATGACCCCAAAAAGAATTTAACTTGCTTGATTACAACTGATTTCTATATTGTTCATTTGACAACTTATCAGGAACCCCAAAAGGGTGATGATTCTAAACGAAATAAATTTGAACCATATTGTCAAGAACTGCCTGGACACGGGTTAACATATCTAGCGATTGATTTTATTGATCGTGATTTGAGGCAAATGCCTGTTGAAATGCGGGTTGTAGAGGCTTTACCAAATCCTGAGATTGAAGGTGAAATGAAAGATGGCGCGACGATTGCTCATGAGCCTGTTAAGCAATATAACACGGGTGTTGCACAAATCCAGGCCAACTTCCCAAAACCAGGTCAATACACATTAATAGTATCCGTTGGTGACGATATGTTTGCCGATAAAATTAGAATACCATTATGGATAGGTGTCAGTTCACCTTTTAAATGGACTACGCTGCTTCCTTATTTGATCGCTCTTCTGGCTATTGTTGTAGGTTATGGCTTTTACCGGTTTTTTCTGTTTATGCATCACCGCAAACAACTTGATAATAACTAGCTTCCTGAAAATATAGATATGTCAATAACCATTGGATCTGGCGCGAACCGCCAGTTCTGGCTCGGGGTATTTTTTGTGGCCAGTTTTATTAGCAATTTTGTTTTAGCAGACTGGAATTCAGGAATAACGATTGAAGATGTATCGACCAGAATAGCGATTAATGTAATTGATAACGGGGTTGAGGTCACTGTTGATCTGGCTGAAAAAGCGGTTACCAAGTTACAATCTGATTCTCTAGCTTCTGATAAAACCGGATTAATTGATGCTTTTGTGAAAAAAGCTGTCCACATTAGGGCTGATAGAGAACTGGCTTCTGAATTGAAACCTGATGTGGTTGAAGGTTCACGAGTCATGTTTTTTCGTTTTTCAAAGCAACCAAAGCAGCTTGAGATTATTCCTGATTTTAAAGCTATTGAAAAAGCTGGAGAGAAATATCTAATAACTGTTGCACACCAGGGGCTACCGGTAATTGATCATGGCGTGTTAACCAGTAAAGAGACATTAATCATGGATTGGCAAGATCCCTGGTATAGCCATTTTAAAAACCCTGAGCTGAAACGAGACCACAGTGATCCGGTTATGGCATTTCTTTATATCGAACCGCGACAAATCAAAAGTGAGATTGTCGTTAGAGTAAAGGAAATGGCTGGTTGGATGGATTTGGGTTTGCGGGACAAGGCAGTCATTCACCCTGATGAATTTCCTGTCGTTAAAGAAAAAATTGGGAAATTTTTGTTGGCGAAAAACAATATTAGTGCGGATTCTCAAAAACTAATTTCAGTGCTAGAACGGACTGATTATATAAGGATGGGTGCAGCAGACATTCAAGCCTATAAACCTCAAAAAGTCCAGAACCAAGCTGCTACATTGGTCGGGGTGAGTATTGTTCATCAGGTTAAGGAAATACCAAAAAACATACAATGGCGTTGGGGGCTTTTTAATGAGAGGATTCAGCGGGTGGCCATCAGGGCTTATGATCCTGCCGGGCTGTTTGATAGTTATGTGACGCCCAAGTATCCTGTTTTTGAATGGGATAATATGCTGGCAGATCTTGATTTGCCAGCTCTTGAAGGTAATCCTCAGTCAATGCCGGTTCCAGTTGAGGAAACTGATCAGGGCTTAAAATATCTATGGTTGATTGTTGTTGCTGTCGGGTTATTGTTTCTCATCACACTAATCGGCCACAGGTTTTTTGGGTTACGATTGCGTAGAGTCTTGATACCTGCAGTTTTGGTGGTTGGTTCAATGATAGGTTTTTTGTCGTTAAACAATGGGCGATCTGTTTTGGGTGCGGAGCTTGGATTGGGTGAGCAGCGAGCTAAAATAGTATTAAAGCAGTTATTATGGAATATCTACCAGGCTTTTGAGGCTGCTCAGGAAGATGCCGCCTATGATCGGTTGGCTTTCAGTGTCAGCGGGGATTTGCAGGAAACACTTTTTTTGCAAAATCGCCAATCATTTCTCGTTGCAGATGGCGCATTATCGGATATTAAGAATATCGAAATACAAAGACTGACCAATATTGCGCCAGTATTTGGTGATAGAAATATTTTTGACTGTGAGTGGCTAGTTGCCGGTGAAGTTATTCATTGGGGGCATCAGCATCGACGTGAAAATATTTATCATGCCAAAATTAAACTTGTACCAATTGATGGGTATTGGAAAATTCTAGAAATTGAGCCTGTTGGTCAGCAGCGGCGGGTTGATGAGAAGGAGAAAATCTGAGAAGTAGGGTAGCCTTGGCTTCTTAGCTAGGGTTTTAATGGCTTCTCTGAGAAGTTAATGATCAATGCGAGATTTTTCGATATATCTCGCATTGATTTGGTTTTAGCGATTTAGGTTTTAAAAACTATTGCTTCTCAATGCTCAAAATAGTGAGTTTGTCTGCCGTGAGGTCGTCAGATAAATCAAGTAGTACATAATTTGTCCCTACCCATCGAGTAAACAGTTGTTGCGCTTTGATGTCTCCTTCCTTTATTTCAAGCTGAGCAGCGCCGTTTTCGTTAATTTCTTTTATTGCCGCAGTAATTGTAAATTTGCGACTAAAAAAGGCTCCTCTGGGTGTGGCTTTGAATTCTATCTTTAACAGATCGCCCTTTTTGAAAATTTCACCATTAGGGTTTTTGAATTCTGGAATAGGTTTGTAAGGAACCAGAAACATGCTGTCCCAGGCAAAGGGTGTGCATAGAACTGGCCTGGCATCTTTATCAAAATTAATGACATATTTTTCTTTATGAAGTCTTTTAATTTTGCCTTTGGAAAAAAAATTGTGACAGTTGGCTAAAATTTCCATGCCGACAGGTAGATGCTCAGCATGGGAAGTAGTGGAAAAAAAGCAAATCAAGACTAGTGACCAGCATAGTTTATAAAATCTCATGGGTTTCCTCCTCTTTAGTTTTATTGGTGTAGATGCAAACCCAGGGAAAGCAGTTATTTTGCAAACTTTTATTGGCGGGTTTGCGATTTTTTAGCGTTATTATTTAGTCGTTCGACATTTTCGCGCATTATGCTCATAAAATCACCTGTTTTCGGTTGATTGGCGCTTGGGCTGAAAACAATGCTTTTGATGCCAAGTTCTTCAAGTTTGGAAATTGTTTCTGTTGCAGGTTCTGCTTCCCAAAGCATTAATTTGGCGGGATGATTTTTTAAAATTACCTGTAAATTATTCCATTGGGATTCACTAGGTATCTCATCTGGCTCCCAGTGTACGCTTTTTAAATTCAGTTTGTAACGTCTTTTCAAATATTGATAAACCGGATGTGAGCCTAAAATTGGTTTTTGATTCAGGGATCTACCAATTTGTGTCATGTCGGCATCAAGATCGAGGATGGCTCCTTGTAATGTATTAAAGTTTTTTTCAAGCTCTGATTTCAATTCGGGGCTTTTTTTTAGCAATGCTTTGTAAACAGACTCGGCTTGTTTTGCGGCTTGGGAAAAGTCCAGCCAGGTGGTAAAAGCAGTGCCGGCGTGGGAATGTTTTCCACCAGTGCCGTGTTGATGTGTAATTTCGGATTTGATACCGATATAGTCATTCTTAAATGCTGAAGAGGTGTCAACCAGTTTGAAAATAGGAAGAGAAACTTTCGGCAGCCATTTGGCGTAATTTGCCCCGTTTAATAATATGAGATCTGCTTTTTGGATTTTTATAATATCTTCAGGCTCTGGAGACCAAAATGCAGGGTCAATATCCGAAGGCATTGGGAGAGTAACAGTTGCATGTGGCCCAGCAATTGTTTGAGAAAAATATTTTAATGGATAATTTACAACATAAATATTTAATGGAGTTTGTTCGGCTGCTCTTAAATTGCTTTGTATAAGAAAAACGCTACAAAATAAAAAAATCAGTCGAAAAAAGCTGGTAATAGATTTGTTCATTTTAAAAATACCCCTCTTAGTTTACGAAATAAAAAGTTTATAAACTATTTCTTCCTGGAAGTGACTCAGTATAACTAGCGCTAGCCAGCAAAGCAGGCCACTAAATAATGCGATAATAAAAATTTCCGCAGCAATGAGTTGTGCGATGGTTCCTCGGCTACAGCCTAAGTGAAAAATAGTGTTTATCTCTTTTTGGCGTAATCTTAATGATAAGCTAAACACTAGGAGAACAGCCAGAATCATGGCTATTGCAACGATTAAAACAATTGCATCAAAAAAATTTTTAATTTTAAAAATATTGGCGAGCAATTCTTCAATGACTTCTTTGGGTCTAACGATTTGTAGATTTGAATTTTTTGATAAAAAGCGGCCGCGCAGTAAAGTTGCAGATTTACTATCAAAAGGTGCGGCGATAATGGCGGTCAAAGGATAGATGGAAGGATCGCCATGAAAATGAAACGATTCCAGATTATTTTTATTGATTTCAGAGTATTGCCTGATTTTTTCTGAGGTGGTGACTGCGTTTTGTGAGCGATTAAGTATAGCGGTAGGGTCTTTGATTGTTTTAATGTCCTGATGCCCGTGACCAAGGCCTTGAATAACCCAGGCGGTTTTTAAATCGACAAAAATTGCTTTGTCATCGGCGGAGTTGGTGTTTTCTAATATCCCTGTGATGGTCATTTTTAAAGGGTAAGTGCCTGCTAGATCAAATAGATTTTCAGGTGATGAAAGAATGCTATCACCTATTTTTAGCTGCAAAAGGTAGGCGACATCAGCTCCAATGACGCATTCCCCCAGTAATGCAAAATGCCTTCCTGAAGCTAGCTGGAGTTTTCTAAAAGCAAAATAATCAATGCTCGTGCCAACAATCGGATAATCTTTTGCATGGAAACGTATATATAATGGTATAGGTTGAGCGAGATTGGAATTGGCGATTTTATCTGTTGCCTTCATGTTTATGAAATCTGGTGTTTCCTTAGAGAAATACAGGGAATTCATGACTAAATCCAAACTATTTCCTTTTGCCCCTACCAGAAGCGGGGTTGTAAAAGCTCTGGACATGAGCTGTTGTTCGCTCGCCGCGAGTAGCGATTTTAGAGCAAACGGTAGAAAGGTTATTAGGCTAATGCAGGTGATAAGCGTTATGGTTTTGATTCGGTTAAAACGGATATAGCGCCACGCAAGATATAGGCTGTCAGTCATTGTCTGTTTCCGGAAGGCAATAATCTTTGAAGTTGATAACGCGATCAAAATGATTAAGAAGCTCGTGATCGTGAGTAACAGCAATTAACGTGGCGTTATTTTTATCGCTGCAGCGAAATAAAGCTTCAAGAATTTTGGTTTTATTGCTAGGGTCAAGGTTGCCTGTCGGCTCGTCAGCGAGAATAAGTTTTGGTTTGGGGAGTAATGCCCTGCAAATTGCAGTTCTTTGTTGTTCGCCTTGCGACAAAGTATTGCTTAGTTGTTTTAGTTTGTTTTGAATGCCAAGTTCATGGGCTAAAGCATTGGCTCTGTCTCGTGTTTCGTTGGTTAGCTTCAAGGAAGTGCTAATTCTATAAGGATGTAAAATATTGTCTAAAGCATCAAGATAATCAAGCAATTCAAAGTCTTGAAAAATAAATCCAATATTGGTGATACGAAAATCACGGCGACTGGCGTCAGGTAGTAAATTTACAGAAATTTTGTTTATTGAAATATGGCCTTGCTGAGGTAGCAAGATGCCGGAAATAAGCTTAAGTAAAGAGGTCTTTCCCGAGCCGCTAGGACCAATAATGGCAATTTTTTCTTGAGACTGAATTGAAAGTGACGGTATTTCCAGTCGAAAATTATTAGCGCCGTATGAAAACACTAATGATTTAATATTGACCATGAATATTACAAGCGGATCAGGGGGTTAAAGCCAAAGTGTCGAAAAAAATTAATAATCATCTAGGCCAGATAGGCCGTAAACTGACCAATTGTCACTATCCATAATGCCTTCCATGTCGCTGCCATTGTCGTATTTAATCCGGCAGACATATTTTTGAAGGATGGGGGCGCTGGTGTCGCTGGAGATTTCGATTTCTGCATTGATGACATATTGGTAGCCGCCAATATCCCATGCATTGATTGGGGCGGAAGAATAAGCTGTTGTGTATTCTGAATCGAGTTCGCTGCGAATATATTCATTACAATGAATGAATGCATATTCAGTCATTTGAGTGTCGATTGACTGGGGGTTTGCCTTAGTTTCAGTGTCGGTTAAGAAAAAATCAGAAGATGCGATTTCTTTAACCAAAGGCACAACAACTTTGCTTTGAAACAATAGTAAAGCGCCTAAAAATATAATTAATAAAAGTATGGGGTATTTCTTCATTCTGGTACGTAAAGTATTAAGTTAAATCGTGCGTAGTATAACAATAAAGGGGGGAGCGTAAAGTGCCATTTACAGGTCGAAATACAAAAAAATGAGATTTAATGAAAATGAAGACATCTTAAATCTTGACAAGATGGATTCAAGTGGTAGACTGAAAGCAGCCAAAAGGAGGAGGCTTTTGCCCTAAGTAAATTTGTAGTTGAAGGCAAATGATAGGGATTTTAATGAACTGTTTGGCTGGATGTTATTTCAGTCAAATTTGAATAACTTTTATTTAGGAGGTAGAAATGGCTGCTACAACTGAGTCAGTTAAAGCTGATGCTGCGGAAGCACCGCTATTAAATAAGAAAAACATGTTCGCCGGAGCGGCGTTATACATACTTTTCTACGGATGGGTTCGTTGGTATGAAGGGGTTTATGGCTGGTCCGCTGGCCTGGATTCATTCGCACCAGAATTCGAAGTATATTGGATGAACTTTCTCTATATCGAAATTGTACTTGAAGTAATGACTGCTTCAATTCTTTGGGGATATATTTGGAAAACACGTGACCGTAAAGTCATGTCAATTACTCCAAGAGAAGAGTTAAGAAGACACTTCACTCATTGGGTATGGTTGGTAATGTACGGTATCGCAATTTATTACGGTGCTAGCTACTTCACTGAGCAGGATGGTACTTGGCATCAAACAATTGTTCGTGATACTGATTTCACTCCAAGTCATATCATCGAGTTCTACTTGAGCTATCCAATTTATATCATTACTGGTGTTGCTTCTTTCTTGTATGCAAAAACAAGATTGCCAACATACCAAAATGGTTTGCCTCTTCAGTATTTAGTATCAGTAATTGGTCCTTTCATGATTCTTCCAAATGTTGGATTGAATGAGTGGGGACACACTTTCTGGTTCATGGAAGAGTTATTTGTTGCACCTTTGCACTACGGCTTCGTATTCTTCGGATGGGCAGCTCTGGGTGTGTTGGGTGTTGTAAATATTGAAGTACAAGCTATTGCAAAATTGCTGAAAAAAGACTTAGCATAAGCTGAAAAGCTTCTCTAAGTTGTAAAGTACTATCTCCTTGCGGTCACTCAGAAATATCTGGGTGACTGCTAAGGGAGAAATAAAAAAAATATAATTTTAATTTTTAGGAGGTAAGCTAATGAGCGCATCTCAATCAGCTGTAAGATCTCGTGCGGAAGCCGTAAAGGTAGCCCGTACGTTTGACTGGATGATTCTTTTTACACTTTTCTTTGTGGTTTTAGGCGGTTATCACATTCACTACATGTTAACAGGCGGTGACTGGGATTTCTGGTCTGACTGGAAAGATAGACGTCTTTGGGTAACAGTTGCACCTATCGTATCAATTACTTTCCCTGCTGCAGTTCAGGCATGTCTTTGGTGGCGTTATCGTCTGCCTTATGGTGCTGTTGTCTGTGTACTTGGTCTGTTATTAGGCGAGTGGGTAAACAGATACCTGAACTTCTGGGGTTGGACATATTTCCCGGTAAACATTTGTTTCCCATCAAACTTAATTCCTGGCGCGATTGTCTTGGACGTAATTTTGATGCTGTCTGGTAGTATGGTTCTGACTGCGGTACTTGGTGGTATGGCATATGGTTTATTGTTCTACCCTGGCAACTGGCCAATTATTGCGCCTTTGCACGTACCTGTAGAATACAACGGTATGATGTTTACTTTAGCTGATTTACAAGGTTACCACTATGTTAGAACTGGTACTCCTGAGTACATCAGAATGGTAGAAAAAGGCACTTTAAGAACATTCGGTAAAGACGTTGCTCCAGTATCGGCGTTCTTCTCTGCTTTCGTAAGTATCTTGATTTACTTCTTATGGCATTTCTTTGGACAGTGGTTCGCAAGCACCAAATTTGTTCAATCAATATAAGATTTTTATCAAGAACATTGGAAACATTAGTGAAACATTAAGTTTTACTGGAATCCTTACATAAAACTATTGATTCTCTATTAAAGAGGAGGATATATGAAAATAATAAAAGACAAGGTTGCAAAGTTATCCTTTGTAGCATTGCTATTATCACTGTCAGCAGCAATGTTTTATACGCCAACAGCGTCTGCACATGGTGAAAAATCTCAGGCTGCTTTCATGCGGATGCGTACTATTCACTGGTACGATTTGCATTGGTCTAAAGATGAAGTGAACGTCAATGAGACTATGACTCTTGATGGCAAGTTCCACGTATTTGCTGGATGGCCAGAAACTGTTGACAAACCTGAAGTATCGTTTTTAAACATTGGTATTCCAGGTCCTGTATTTATTCGTGCAGGTTCTTGGGTTGGCGGTCAGTTAGTTCCACGTTCAATTTCACTTGAGTTAGGTAGCACCTATCAATTTAAGGTTTTACTGAAAGCACGTCGTCCTGGTGACTGGCATGTTCACTCAATGATGAACGTTCAGGGCGGTGGTCCAATCATTGGCCCAGGTAAGTGGGTTACTATTCATGGTTCAATGGGTTCATTTGTTAACCCTATCACTACTTTGACAGGTGAAACAATTGACCTGGAAACTTATGCGTTGGTAGATACAATCTATTTCTGGCATGGTTTCTGGTATCTGTTTGGCTTAGCTTGGTTGGGTTATTGGGTCAAAAAACCACAATTCATCGTGCGTCATATTGCCGTTGAGTCTGGTAAAGCTGATTCTTTGATCACTCCGACTGATAAGAAAGTGGGAATAGGCTTCATGGTTGGCACAATTGCTATTGTTGCGATGTCAATGAGCGCTACCAACGAAAAATATCCAGTAACTACTCCTTTGCAGGCTGGTTTAATTCGTGGTATTCCTCAGCTTGAAATTCCTGAGCCAACTGTCTCAGTTAAAGTTGAAGACGCTTCATATCGTGTCCCAGGGCGTGCTATGCAGATGACATTAACTATCACAAACAATGGTGATTCACCAGTGCGTTTGGGAGAGTTCAATACTGCATCTGTTCGTTTCTTAGATGCTGATGTTTATGAAGATGATACTGGTTATCCAGATGATCTTCTGGCTGAAAACGGTATGACTCAAAGTGATAACAGCCCAATTGCTCCAGGTGAAACAAGAACTATTGAAGTGACTTGTTCTGATGCGGCATGGGAAGTATATCGTTTAGCTGATTTGGTATATGACCCAGATAGTCGTTTTGCTGGATTACTGTTCTTCTTTGATGAAAGCGGTAACCGTCAAATGGTAACTGTTGATGCACCATTAATCCCAGTATTTATTTAATAAATAGAGTACTAAGTAGAATTTCTACAAAGTAATTAGGGATTAAAGCCCCTGCCACCTTTTAGGTGGCAGGGGCTTTTTTATTGGATGATGTTAAAAATAAAATAATCTGAAGTTTCCTAGAAATTCATCACGCCACCATCCGTAGCAACACGGCCACAATAGAATTTACGGGGGAGTTGTCAGGTTTGGGGCAAAGCCTATGAAAATCATTATCCAAGGCGGCTTCGGCAATG